>JAUUZB010000418.1 GCA_030590185.1 Deltaproteobacteria bacterium | reverse complement strand
GGCCAAGGGGATGACCTGCATGGATCAGTTGCGGGATACCGAGTGTGCCCTCGAGGCCTTCCGGGCCTACACCAAGGCGATGCCGAAGCTCGCCAAGGATGATCGGATTTATAGGTTCATCGAAGGGCTCGAGCAGGAACTGAAGATGCGGGAGGCCGGACCGGAGATGTTGCCACCGGAGGACATGCCGCCGGAAGACATGCCGCCCGAGGGTGCGCCGGTGGACGAGGCCTCAGCAGGAGGCGCTCCGGGGGGCGAGCCTAGCGCGGAGGGTGGCGCTCAGCCGCCACCGCCAGAGGGTGAGGCCCCAGCCGCAGGAGCGGGCGAGGGTGAGGGTGAGGCGGCTCCCCCGCAATCAGACGCCAGCACCCTGGGGGATGTGGGAGAGGCCCATGCCTGAGGGGGTAGAGATAGCGTGTCCGGTTGACCAGCGAATGTCGATTATTTAGGGTGTCGGCCCTGACCGCCCAGCGGACCAGGCCGGAGGAGCTGAGATGAAAAAAATAGTGGTGTTTACTCTTAGCCTGACTTTTCTCTGGAGTGGCGTAGCGCTCGCTCAGGGGGACAGTGTCTCCTACAAGAAAAAGACGGTCATCGACCTCTCCGGTGCGACCATCGAAGGTGAGCTGACCAAGCCCGAGGGCTCCTACATCGTCAATCGCAAGCTCAGCAAGTTCTCGACCCTGATCCAAGCTCGGGAGAACTACGTCCCAGAGCTGCTGACATCACACAACGAGCTCTAGACAGCCACAACGAAAGCTCCAGGCGGCCACGACGATCACTCGGCGGCCATCATGAGCACTAGCAGTCCAGGAAGCAGCCCATGACTGACAAGAAAAACGGCGACCCCGACGGCTTCGATTACGACGGCGCGGACACCATCGTCGACCCAGACGAGCTGGCCAAACAGGCCGAGGCCAGCGACGATCACGGCCGGCGGGCCGACGACGACCGCGACTCTCGGTCGAGCGACCCGATCAAGATGGAGCTGTCGGATATCGACCTCGACGAGGCTGGCATTCCGACCTTCGTCTTCCGCGATCAGCTCCTCGAAGGGGACAAGCCGACCCGCGACAAGAAGACCCTCGAGGTCGTGATGTTGTGGCGCGAGGCGGTGATGTCCGTCGGTCACTACCCGGCGCCGTGCACCATCACGGTCGGCGACTCCACCCGGTCGAACTTCCGGGTCGCCGCCGAGGGGCTGCCCTCCGACCGTTTCCACCTGCTCGAGGAGAAGGGCGGCGAGTTCGTGATCAACGCCACCCCGTCGATGGGCCTCGAAGCCCGCGGCCCGGACGGCATGGTTACGGGGATCGACGAGCTCAAGTCGGCGAACAAGGTTCTGGAGTCCGTGGTCGAGGGGATCAAGGTCTTCCAGTACCAGATCAGCATCGAGGACCGGGTGGCGGTCCAAATTGGTGAGATCACCTTTGTGCTGCAATACGTCTCGCCGGCGCGGCTGATCACCAGCAGCATCCTCAAGACCATCGACTTCTACTACATGAAGATCTTGAGCCTGTCCTTTTTGGCCCACGTCTTCATGTTGATCGCCTTGATGTTGACGCCGATCTCCCCGGACGATCTCGAGGACGACCTGTTCAAGAATCCGAACCGCTTCGCCAAGCTGATTCTCAAGGAGCCGGAGAAGCCGCCCGAGCACAAAAAGAAGTTCGAGCTCTCCGGGTCCAAGGGTGGCGCTCGTCACAAGGACAAGGAAGGTAAGTTCGGCAAGGTCAAGAAGGACAAGAAGGACGCCCTGGCCAGCACCAAGGGTGCTCCCACGGTCGACCCGAACAAGCGCGAGAAGGATCGCAAAATTGCGCTCGACTCCGGCATCTTTGCGGCCCTCAAGGGCGGCAAGGGCGGCGCGGTCTCCAACGTCTTCGGGCCGGGCGGACTCGGCACCGGCATCAACAACGCCCTCGGCGGCCTGCGGGGCACGGCCATGGGCGACGCTGGCGGCGCTGGCGGTCTCGGCACCCGCGGCACCGGACCTGGCGGTGGCGGCAACTCGCTCGGCATCGGTGGTCTCGGTAGCGGCAGCGGACGGGGAACCGGCGGCCTCGGTAACGTCGATCTCGGCGGACGTGGCAAGGGCAAGTACAAGGTCATCCCGGGGCGTACGATCACCAAGGGCTGCTTGACCCAGCAACAAGTTCTCAGGGTGTTGTTACGCGTCCAGAGCCAGGCCAAGTATTGCTACGAGAAGGAGATGAGCAAGAACCCGAATCTCGAGGGCAAGGTTACCACTCGTTTCGAGATCGGGCCGACCGGCGCGGTCAGCTGGGTGCGGATCGCTGAGTCGACGATGAGCAATGCCAACGTTGAGTCGTGCCTCCAGCGTGTGGTACAGCGATTGCGGTTCCCGCCCTGCAAGGGTGGCGGGACGGCGGAGATCACGTATCCCTGGATCTTCAAGTCGGGTGGTTGATTGATGCGACAGACTCCCCCCCTTCGCTGGGGTCACCAGATCTCGATTGGGGCGCTGCTCGGCGCTGCGGTCTTATTGGCCGTGCCTGGGCTGGCCTGGGCACAGGACGATGCCGGCGACGCGTCGGCGGAGGGCGACAGCGAGCTCGACGCCATCGAAGATGCTTTTATGGAGTCGGTGGACGCGGAACCGGTCGCGCCGGCGGACGAGCCGGCGGAGCTTCCGGAGATCGGGGAGGATGTCCTCGAGGACTTCATCCTCGACCGCGGTTTTTACGTGGCGAGCGATTTGGGGATTTTTCTCACCCTCGGTGGGACCCGCGGCTACTCCAACGTGCAGCCGATCCTCTCCCTGCGACCTGGGTTCGACATCGGTGACCTGTTCTCCATACAGCTCGACATCTCGCTGGCTTATGCCTCGGGCAATCCGGTCTCCAATGCCGACCGCAAGGCGGCGGTCGAGGGCAGCACCGCCAATCAGGATGCGACCGTCGACTTTGGCATTATTAATGTTGGCGCCGAGGGGGTCTTCGCCATCCGGCCGCTCCGGCGTCTCGCCATCGAGATCACCGCTGGCGGCGGTTACACCTTCATCGATCCGCCGCTGACCGACCCCAACTCCACCGTTGGCGTCAACACCAAGGTCGACGGCAGCGGCGGCCACTATGTGGTCGGGGTTGATTTCAAGTACCTGACCCTGTTGACCAACTTCACGGCGGGCGCTTCGGTCAAGCACTATGGGTTCATCGGGGGTTGGGGCTACATCCCGGCCATCGCCATCACCGCCACGGTGCGCTACACCTTCTTCGCGATGTAGACGCGCCTCTGGTCGCTTGCTTGGGCCTCGCCGGCCGCACTAGCATGTGATCGTGGAAGATCGTCCGCGAATTATCGTCGTCGATGACGACGAGCTGGTACGCGAGGTCTTGAGGGACACCCTCGAGGCGCACTTCGACGTTACCGTTGCGAGCACCGGTGGCAAGGCTTTGGAGATCCTGCGCGACCAGGAGTTTGCGGTGATGGTCGCGGACCAGCGCATGCCGCAGATCACCGGCGTCGAGTTGGTTACCCTGGCCCGAAACCTGCGCCCGAATTTGGTGAGCATCATCCTGTCGGCCTACACCGACCCGAAGGTGATGATCTCCGCGATTAATGAGGGGCAGATCTTTCGCTTCGTGCGCAAGCCCTGGGAGGCCCACGATCTCATCTTGACCCTCCGGCAGGCTGTGGAGCACCACGAGCTCGGCCTGCAAAACGAACGCCTGGTGGCGGATCTCGAGCGGCGGCTCAAGGCGGTGGAGATCCTCGACGAGGTCATCGGCGCCATGCTCGCCGGCGAAGCGGCCCATCCGATGGGCGTGCTCCTCGATCGGCTCCAGGAGATCGTGCCCCACGACGTGGCGGCGCTGCTGCTCTGCGAGCCGGGCAGCAGCGAGGCGAGCCTGGAGCTGCGCAGTGCCGGCCCCCTGAGCGCGGCGAACGCGGCCCTGGTGCGGGACCAGGCGGTGGAGCTCTACAGCTATTTCTCCCCTCAGGAGATCGACGAGGAGCACCTGCGGGTGTGGGCTGGCCTGGAGATCGACCTGAGCCTCGGTGAGGCGAAGGTCGGCAGTCAGGTGGAGGTGCCGCTCAAGCAGCGGGACGAGGAGGGAAAAGAGCAAATCGTGGGGGTGCTGGTGCTTCAGGCCGCCGCCAGCAACGTCTTTGCCGCTGACGCCACTCGCCTGCTCGATCGCTTAGCCAATGGCACCGCTGAGGCGCTGGTGCGCCTGCGCGCCGCGGCCAGTCGCGAGTGGGGCAAAATGGAGCAGGCCCTCGCGGCCTTGCCGGACGGCGTCGTGCTGGCGAACGAGCGCGGCATGGTGCAGATCTCGAATGCCGCGGCCCGGCGGTTGCTCACCGGCGGCGCACCGCTGGCCGGCTCCGTTTGGGACTACCTGGGCCCAGCCACGGCTCGGTTGCTGCGCCCAGGGGAGCCGCTCGAGCTCGACCTCGGCCCTGGGTCGATCCCGACCCAGGTTACCGTGTCCGCGACGGGCGGGGCGGGGGCGGCCGAGGGCGGCATCCTGGTCCTGCTCCGGGATCAGAGCAGCGTCGAGGATGGGGTGCTGCGCCAGCGCGAGTTTGTGTCGACCTTCTCCCACGAGATTCGTACGCCGCTCTCTTCGATCAGCGCCGCGATCGATCTGTTGCTCGCCGGGTTCGTTGGCGATTTGAGCGACAAACAGCGCGACTACCTGAACCTGGCCGCCAAGGCGCGCGACGGGTTGAACCACGTGCTCGATCAACTCCTCGACCTCGAGCGCTACGCCCGGGGCGCGGTTCCCCACGAGCCGGAGGAGGTGGAGGTCGGGGCGTGGGCGACGGGAGTCGTGGAGCGCTTCGATGCCGCGGCTCGCGAGCGCCAGGTGTCCGTGAACCTCTCGGTGGCCGAGACGCTGCCCCCGCTGTGGGCGGATCGCCGCCGTCTCGATCAGGTCCTCGGCAACCTGTTGAACAACGCGATCAAGTTCGCGGCCCCGGGCAGCGAGGTTCAGGTACGGTTGGCGGTCAGCCAACGCTTCGGCCAGCCGCACATCATGGCCGTCCAGAGCGAGGGAGCGGGCATCGCCCAAGCGGAGCTCGATGTCGTCTTTGACCGTTTCCGGCAGGCTCGCCGCAACCGCCGCCGCACACCGGGGGATCC
>JAUUZB010000241.1 GCA_030590185.1 Deltaproteobacteria bacterium | reverse complement strand
GTCGGCGTCAAAGTCGGTGAGGGTCGGGGCCACGCCCCAGTGCCGGGCGGCGAGGTTGCCGTCGTTGGTGATCCACTTGGGTGCCAGCGGATCGGCGGCGGCGACGTCGTAGGGATCGTAGGCCTGGGCGAACCTGTCCCGCACGTCGACGATCTCGAGCTCCGGGTCGAGATCGATGTTGCCGACCGCCACCTGCCCGCATTCGTCGCTGGAGTACATGGCGTGCAGGGTGCGCCCGGTGGCGCCGTCGACCACCACCACCGGCTGCAGGGCGGTCGGTTGGTTGCCGCGGTAGGCCTTGAAGATCACCTCGGGGGTGCCATCGTGATCCATATCGGCGGTCACCGGGGTGATCGAGACGTTCTTGAAACAGCCGACGTCGTTGATGTTGGCGGTGAAATCGACGCAGGTATCGCAGACCACGCAGTTGGGACACCCGGCGCAGGCGACGCAGCCGCTGCCGTCAAAACACAAACCGTCGCAGGCGGGCGATGGGCAAGCGTAGGCGCAGTCGGCGCACGGCACCCAACCACCCGGCGCGCTGGCGTCGAGGGCGATGCCGAGCCAGTGCCACTCGAAGTCGGGCGCGAAGATGTCGGTGGCCGGGCCCTGGCAGGCCGGCACGTCCGGCGGGAAGTCGTTCGGTAGACAGGACCCCCACTGGTCGCAGTCCGGGTCGCAGCCTGGCGGGTCGAGGGTGAGCTCGCAGTAATCATCGGTGTCGCAGTCGACGAAGGACTGGCAGGGGTCCCCCACCGGAATGCAGGCGTCGAACACGCAGACATCACCGACCGAGCAACAGACCGTGCCGTAGCTGCCGGGGGTCGCGAGCTGGGTAGGGGTGCCGTCCCCGCACAGGTCCTGGTTCGCGGGGCAGTCCCGGACGCAGGTCAAGGACGGCCCGCAGGTCTGTTGAGCGGTGGAGTCGCAGCAGATCTGCCCCTGGGAGCCGCACCTGACGTCAGCCGGGTTGGGGCACTCTGGCTGGCAGAAACGGTTGTAGACGCAGTCCGGCCGGCTGTTCGGGCAGCACTCCAGGGTTGGGCCGCAGCGGTCGGTGGTGTTGCACCGGGCCACGCAGACGTTGGAGATGCACTCCTCCCAGATCTCGCAGCAGTCGGCGCCACAGGTCACGCACGCCGTGTCGCCGCCGAGGGTGTCGCCGGTGAAGCCGGCGTCGCCGAGACCCTCCTCGTCGCCGGTCCAATAGTCGCCCGGCGGCAGGGTGGTGTCGCCGTTGAGCGGGCTGTCCCCGGGGCCGCCGTCCCCCGGCTCGCGGGTGTCGCCGCCGGAGACGTCCCCTGGGTCGGTGTCCCCCTGGCCGCTGGAGCCGTTGAAGTCCCCACCGCCCGCGGTACCGCCAATGCCGTGGTTGTCGTCGAGGAGAAGAACGCCGCCACAGCCGGTGCCGACGATGGCGAGGGCGGTCAGGAGGCCGGCGGTGGCCCAAATGTTGCGCTCTGTCATCTTCTGCCTATCCTACACCAAATTGCCCGGTCTGTTGACGATCCCGGGGGAAGCTGTTAAGCAAACCGGCTTCCCGGAGTACACCATGGCTCGCGTTACTGTAGAAGATTGCCTCGACAACATCGACAACCGCTTTGCTCTGGTGCTGCTGGCCTCCCAGCGCGCCCGGCAGCTGCTCAAGGGCGCCAAGCCCACCGTCGAGCACATCAAGAACAAGGCGGCGGTTCTCTCCCTGCGCGAGGTCGCGGCGGGCAACGTCTACTTTGAGGGTGATCTGCTCGACGTGCTCACGGAAAACGAGGCGGTGAGCTGGAGCAACGTGCGCGAGGAACCGGAAGAGTAGTCTCAGGCGGCGCGCAGCTTGCCCGCCAACCCGTCCCGGAAAAACGCCCGCACTTCCCGCTCGAGGCGGCGACCATCTCGGTCGCGGCCGTAACGTCCGGCCAGACCTCCGCAGTAGCGTTTCGCCACCCGGTTGGCGACCTGATAACGGTCCCGCTCCTCGTCGCGTACCTCGGCATGGAGTTTCCAGGACTCGAACAATCGCCGCCTCAATAGATTTGCGGCCCCGGCGGGGGCCTTGCCCTGGGCGACCAGCAGCCGCCAGGCGTTGACGAACTTGTCGACCTCGGCCTGGATCTCCATCTCCAGGGCGCTCACCGGCCGTCCGAGCCGGGCCCGGTGCGCCACCAGCACGAAGTGGCTGACTCCCTCCACGGCCACGCAATAGGCGGCGAGGTTGCCGTCGTGGAGCCGGGCGTGGGGGTCGTCCCGTTCGAGTCGGGTGATCACCTGCGGGTCGACGTAGAGGGCGATCTCCATGGTGCCGTCCTCCTCGAGCAGGAAGAGCTGCTCCGGCAGCTCGGGGATGGCACCCGGGATCGCGGCGCGCACCTCGTCATCCACCACGTAGGCGCGCACGTCGAGATCGGTCTCGATGTCGTGCAACCCCTCGAGGGAGAGCTGGAGGGTGCGCAGGATCCCCATGGCGATGCCTATTGGAGATCGTCGTCCGGTGAGGTCACCCGTTGGACGAGTCCCTTCTCCAAGAGGAGCCGGTGGAGTTGGTCGCTGCCGGTGCGCAGCCAACGCTCGTAGAGTTTGACCAGGTCGAGGTCGGCGTCGCTGTTGCCGCGGCTGCGTTCGGCCACGTCCATCAACACGTCGACCAGGGGACCGAACTTCTCGGCGAGCTGGAGGTAGACGTCAGCGAAGCTCTCGCCGCGGTGCCGGTGGCCGACCAGATCCGAGAGGTTGCTGTAGGCGTTGCCGCCCATCGAGATGTAGTAATCCAGGTCCACCAGGGAGCGCTCGACGAAGTCGCCGAAGAACCCCGCCACGAACAGCGCCAGGTCTCCGAGGTTCTTGAGGATCTGAATGCGATCGAGGGTGGGCGCCTCCAGGGACCGCTTGAAGATGAGGGCGAGCGGTTCATCGCCGGGCAGGGGCGTGGTCCCGCGGCGGACTTGGTCGCACAACAAGTTCACCACGTAGTACTCGGTCATCTCCGAGACCTGGAGCCCAACCCGGGCCCGGGCGGTGGTGACCTCGTCGCGAAAGAACTCGACGAGGTCGGCGTTCAGGATCATGGGGGTGGTGCTGCTCACGTACGTCTACATCCCTGATCTTAATTTTGTCACGCCTGGCGCGATCCGAAAGCCGTTTCCTTTGGTTGGATTCCAGCCGGACCTTGGTTATTCACTGGCGGTCCCGGGTGTGACCCGGGTGGACACCAACATACACCTGTCCTGAGCCAGTCGAAGGAAACGAGCCCAGCGTGGACTTGAAGAAGCTCGAAGCGATCCTTTCGCCCGTCTACAATCTGCGCGGACCCGCGGAGAGTTGGGAGCAGGTGGAGCGGATCGACAGGCTCGCCCATCGGCTTTGCGATCAGCTCGGCGAAGGAGCCGACGAGGTCGACCGCGATCTGCTCAGCACCCTGTGCTACCTGGTCACCCTCGGCGCCGAGGTGCCCCGCAGCCTCGGGTTGCGCGGTAACCTCGAGGCCTATCTCGTGCAGGAGGGGTGGACGTCATTGAGCGTGCGTCAGTTGGTGCGCGCCCTCGAGAAACTTCCGCACCAGCCGGACTCCCTCGAAGAGAAGCTCGCGGTGGATGCGTTCACCCTGACCCGCAGCGGGATGCTCGGCTTCGCGCGCCACATTCAGCGCGGCACCAGCGCCAACCAGAGCCTCTTCGAATGCCGCAGCGAGATGCAAAAGGCGCTGCGCGAGCGGCTCTACACCAAGCCGGCCCAGGTGGCGGCGCACCAACGGCGGGTAGATCTGCGTGAGCTCATCGGTAAGCTCCAGAAGGCCCTGGAGGAGTGATCACAACCCGTCGTCGAAGTGCCACCAGATCCCGATCGCCCCGAGCACCAACCATTCTTCGATCGGGATCCATTCGCCGATCACTCCAAAGGTTAGCGACCAGTCCATGGCGAGGTACTTGCGCAGTCCGCCGCGGGCGATGAGTCGACCGCGGACGCCGTGCTCTCCGAACGCTCCGCCGGCGCCGATGAAGATCTCCGGTACCCAGGCGAAGACATCGAAGGCGACCACAAAGCCGAAGGAGGCGAGCACCTCGGGGGCGATCTTTGACTCGAGCTCGGCTGGCGATTCGAGCTCCGCTCGAGATTCGAGCTCTGAAATCTGCACCCCGGCTTCGAGGCGTGCTCCGACCCAGTCGCTCAGGCCCTCTTGGAGGAACAGGCTCGCCCGGCCGTTGGGCGGGTAGCCGCCACCGAGCTCGAGGCCGAGGGTGCGCTCGCCACGATCGGCGAAGGCGGGACGACAAACGCAGAGGGCCCACAGGCCAATCATCAGGACGGTGAGCGGGCGCCACATGGTTGGTCGCAGCCTACATCAACTAACCGCCAAGACGCCAAGACATGGGGCGGGCTCTACGCCGCGCTCAACAACCAACCGCCAAGACGCCAAGATGTGGGGCGGGCCCAAGGTCGCGCTCAACGACCAACCGCCAAGGCGCCAAGGGGTGTGGCGACCCAACGCCGCGCTCAACGCGGGCAGGTTTGTTCGGCGAGGATCTCCCCCGCGTCAACCTCGCCCACCGCCACTCGTTTCAAGGGCACCCCGTTGAGCTCCACCCCGAGATGCCGCAGCTCGCACAGGGCTTGGGCCGTATAGACCTGCTCCGGCTCGTAGTGACCGCTGACGTCGGTGATCTTTCGCAGCTCCCCGGCTTCGATGATCAACTCGCCGGCGGCGGCCACCGCGGCGCCGGCCAAAAAGCTCGAGTGGTGGAACTCCCCGGGCTCACGCTCGTTGCTGGCGTAGAATACACCGTCGGCGTCCATCACGTAGATGGCCCCGTCTTTGTCGGTGCTCGTAAACGGCGTCCCGTCGGCGGCCAGGAATAGACCATCACGGACGGTCAGCACGAAGGCCTGCCGCTCCTCGGTCGTCAGGTAGGTGACCTTGGTCCCCCAGACAACGCCGGTATCCTCCCCTTCGTAACGGCCCGGCATCAGATCCTTGGTGGCGTACTGAAAGCGCTCCGCTGGGCGCGCCCCGACCGACGCGGATACCTGTCCCGACACAGGTCCCGACACCGGCCCAGAAACAGGCGCGCAGGCAGCGGCGACCAACGCCGCCAACAGGAACCTACGCACGACCAACCCGTCCACGTCGCCCCCAAAAAGGATTAGCCCTCGGCTCAACCCTCGGTTGGTTCCTCCACGGGTTTGTCGAACAGCACCGCATCGTCGATTTCCTTTTCGGTGTGTCCGATCACCAGCGCCCCGCAGGAGTCGCTCCAGACGTTGGTCATGGTGCGCGCCATGTCGAGGATGCGGTCGACCGCCCAGACCAGCGCGGTGTACTCGAGGGGCAGGTTCACGGCGTTCAGGATGATCACCATCATCACCAGGCCGGCGTGGGGGATGCCGGCGGCGCCGATGCTGACCGCCAAGGCCAAAAAGACCACCATCACCTGGGCGCCAAAGGTCAACGGCGCGAACTCCGCGTGGGTGGAGGCATGGACCTGGGCGATGAACAACACGGTGACGCACTCATAGAGCGCTGTGCCGTCCATGTTGACCGTCGCCCCGAGGGGCAGCACGAAGCTCGTGATGCGATTGGAGACACCGGCCTTGATGCGGGCGTGCTCCATGGTCAAGGCCAGCGTCCCGGCCGAGGAGGCGGTGGAGAACGCGGTCACCATCACGGTGCCCATGGCTCTCATGTACTTGTACGGGTTGCGCCGGGTGATCAGGTAGGTCAGCCCCGGCACCGAGATGAAGATGTGGATGGCGAGGGCCAGCGCCACGGTCAGCACGTAGCCGATCAAGGATAGGAAGACGTCGGGTCCGCTGGTGGCGACGGTGAAACCGACCAGCGCCATGATGCCGATCGGCGCCAGCGAGATCACCCAGGCGGTCATGCGCATCATGATCTCGCAACCGGAGTCGATGAACTTGGCCATCGGCGTGCGTTTTTCTTCGTCGAGGGTGAGCAGGAAGATGCCGAACAGGATGGCGAAGAAGATCACGCCGAACATGTCGAAGTCGGCCATCGCCTTGGGCACGTTGGCCGGCACCATCGAGGAGACAACGTCCCAAAAGGAATCAGGGGTCGAGATTTGGTGATCGCCGGAGGTAGGGATCATGATCTCGGACCCGCGGCCGGGGCCGATGATGTTGACCACCGCGAGGCCGGTGACGATGGCGAGCAGGCTGGTGCAGATATACCAGACGGCGGTCTTCATGCCGATCCGTCCGACGCTGCTGGCGCCACCCATGCCGGAGATCCCGACCACCAACGAGAAGAAAACCAGCGGGATGACGATCATCTTGAGCAGGTTCAAGAAGATGCGCGAGATGCCATAGAGGCCGCCGCCCACCAGGTTGTTCTTGACCGTCGCGGTGAGCTTCTCGCTCAGCTCCCGGCTATGGGCCTGAACGTCCTGCTCGGTGAATGCGACCCCGAGCACCTCGGTGCGTACCTCATCGACGTAGACGGCGTTGAGGATGGTGCCGATCCCGGTGCCGGCCACGATGCCGATCAGGATCCACCAATGAAATTTGATC
>JAUUZB010000793.1 GCA_030590185.1 Deltaproteobacteria bacterium | reverse complement strand
GGCTGACCGATCGACTCGAGACCGTGCTGCCCTGTCGCATCGTCGAGGTGGAGGAGCACCGGGGCGCCTACAACGCCGTCAACCTCAGGGTGCGCTTCACCCTGCCCAAGGAGCTTCTCGCGGCCTCACCACCGACCGGTCGCTACCTCGAGGTCCTGGCCTTTCGCGGCTTCGATCCCGCCGACGTGCCCCGGGAGTATGAGGCCTTTCTCGGGCTCGCCGAACCGGACGTGCAGTTCGAGATCATCGTCAGCAATTTCGAGGAGCTGCTCGAGTCGGAGATCGGCCGGTCGATGCACGAGGAGCGGGTGCTCGATCAACGCTCGCACCCCGAGTACAACGGCTTCCTCGCCACCAACGTGCGCTATCTAATGAACTACGTCCTGGCCCTGTGCCGTTCGCCGGCCACCGCCGAGCTCGACGAGGTACCGATCAAGCTCTGGGTGCACTACATGCCCGACACCATCGAGCTGCTCGTCCGGCAGCTGCACATCCCGAAGCGGGTCTTCTTCGACACCGCCGTGGATCCGGTCGAACCCTGAGGCCTCGCCCTCAGCGACCCTTTTTCTTGAGCGGCCGCAGCTTCGGGCTGGCGATGATCTCATCCATGGTCACGGTGGTCTGCACCACCTGGCCCTCGCGAATGACGGTGTAGGTTACTTTGTCGCCGGATTTGAGGTTTGCCAGATAGGCGTGGATCTCCGCCGCCTGCCCGATCTCGAGCTCGCCAACCCCCACGATCAGGTCGCCGCCCATCATCACCTCGATGCCGGAGAAGTCGGAGGGAATGAAACCGCCGCGCAGCCCGGCGCGGGCCGCGGCCGAGCTCGGGTGCACCGACTCGATCAGCAACGCCTTGTGCACGGGCCAGTGGAGGAGCTTGGCGAGTGGCGAAGGCACCCGGCGCAGCACCAGGCCGAAGTAGGGGATGGCGTGCTCGAACAGGCGGTTGCGTACGGTGTTGCTCGGTACCGCGAAGCCGAGGCCGACCGAACCGCCGGTTTGACTGGCGAAGAAGCTAGCGATGCCGATCACCTCACCCTTGTCGTTGAACAGCGCTCCGCCGGAGTTGCCCTGATTGATGGCGGCGTCGGTTTGGATGACGTTGTGAGGATGCATGGCGAGGTCGGATCCATGATCCTTGCGTATGGCGCTGATGATCCCGGTGGTCAGGGTGTTCTTGAGGCCGAGGGGCGCGCCGATGCAGTAGATCGCCTCGCCAACGTTGAGCGCGTCCGAGTCCCCGAGCATCGGGACGGCGATGCCCTTGGGCAAGGCCGCGACTTTGAGCAGCGCCAGGTCTTCGGTGCGCGACAGGCTGGCGACCTTCGCCGCTTGCTTGCTGCCATCCTGGAACTCCACCAGGATCTCGGTGGCCTTCTCCACTACGTGGGCGGCGGTGGCCACGAAGCCGTCTTTGTGCAGCACCACGCCACTGCCGGAGCCACTCAGGCCGGGGCCGGCCACCTCGATGAACACCACCGCGGGCAGTGACCTTTGATAGAGATCGGCCAGCTCCAGGACCTTGGCTTTCTTTTTGGCCTCGAGCGGCACCGGCCAGGCCGAGATTGTGACAATGGCGAGCATCGCCACGAAGAGCTTGGTCATCTGTTGCATGGTCTCTCCACTCACCGAACGTGCGTCGAGCGGCCTCCGGCATGTAAACCGCAGGCGCATTGTCAGGCGTGCATCTGGCGTTCGGCCGCGCCCGTGGCGCGTGTGCACCGGCTCAGGCGTCGGTCGCCTTCTCCTCCGACCCAGCCTCGGCCTTCGCCTCGTCGGCCAGCGCGTCGTCGCCAATTTCGTCGGTCGCTCCGAGCGAGCCGAGAGCCTCGATCAGGGTGTCGTAGACATCCTTGAACTCGTCCCCGCGCCGCAGCTTGCGTGGGCTGACCTGACCGACCTCACGGAAGAGCTCGAGTTGTTGTTTGATCACCAGCATCGGCCCGGCCACCGAGTGGGTCAGGAAGATGCCGATCACGAACAGCCCGAGGGTGATCAGGAGCACCGCGATGATGATGTTGCTCTTGGAGTTGCTGTTGTGTTGGACGAGCTGCAGCTTCTGCAGGCGGGCCGCCTCATAGCGTTTGGCGGTCTTGTCAAAGCGCACCCCGATGTTCTCTGACTCAGCCTGGTTGGTCTCCGGCATGTTGAGCAACAGGATCGCGGTGTCCTCGGCTGCTTCGTAGAGTTGTTTGTCGGTGAAGATCGACTCCTCGATCAGGCGGTTCTGCTCGTCGATGGAAGACCACAGAAAGACCGAGAAGATGGTCGAGATCAGGGCGCCCACCAACGCTATCAGGAGGCTCCAACGCACCTGAAAGCCGGTGTTGATCAGATAGCGACGACGAAGTTGGGGAGAAACCTCCATGCTCGACCTCCTGTCTGGGTTCCACGGTCGCACCAGGCGGGGGATCGACGCAAGCGAGGATTGCCCGGCCCGCCGCCTTCGGCTTCAGCGGTGTCCGGTCGGGTGGGGGGGCGACGTTCACCTTTGTGTGGGGAGCAGGGGCGACCATTGACGGATCTCTCGCAACAGGGGTTGGCTGGGACCGACCGCGGACCGGAGGCTACGACGCCGGACCCGATCCTCGATATTCCGAGGCAGGACCGCTGGGGCGCGCCACCCCTGGTCGGTTGGCGGCCGTGGGAGGAGGGCGTGGAGACGGCCCTGCGCCTGCTCGCGGCCCCGTACCTCCTGCTCGTCAGCCTGGTGGTGCAGCTGCGCGCGCTGGTCGACGCCGGACAGCGGTTGGCGCTCGACGAGCCTGGCCCGGAGCGGATGCTAGAGCTGCGCCACCTGTGGGGTGAGACCCTGGTCGCGGTGGAGCACCACGACCGGCCAGCGACGTTGCGGATCGGCGACGCCGAGGGTTGCGACGTGCTCCTGGACAGCGCCGGCTTGCCGGCGGCCGCTTTCCCGTTGGTGCGGCAGATGGGGGCCGACGCAATCCTGTCCTTCACGGACGCCATGCAGGGCGAGGTGGAGCTGCACGGGACGGTCCACGGCCTCGACGCCATGGTTGGCTCGGCCATGGTCGGGAGTGATCCAGAGCTGGCCGGCACCTTTCAGCTGCGGCTACCGGCCCAGGGCCGCGCCGTGATCCACTGGGCCGGTGCGACTCTGGCCCTGCGTTTCGTGCCGCCGCCGCCGCCCGCGCCTCTCGGGATGTTCGGTCGGATCGATTTCGCCTTCACCTTCGCTTGGGTCGCGACCTTGATCGCCCACGCCGCCCTCGTCCTCGTCTTGACCACCTATCCCCGCGAATACCACCGCCTCGGGGAGGAGCTGTTCGTGTATAGGCCGGATCGGTTCGCGCAGATCGTCGTCTACGGACCCAAGAAGTCCGATCGGATTGAGGCTTTCCTCGCGCCCCACAGGAAAAGACTCGAAGCGAGGAAGGCAGAATACGCCAGGGACGCGCAGGAAAAGCCAGACATGCCAGCTCCGAGACTGGTGGTACGGCGTGGCACCGCTGCCCAGCGCAGATCCGAGGTGACGCAGAGGTTCTCGCAACTGTTCGCGTCGGATCCCGGGAGTGG
>JAUUZB010000575.1 GCA_030590185.1 Deltaproteobacteria bacterium | reverse complement strand
ACCGTTTTTCGCCAGAGGTCGGCGTCATCCTGAACGTCACCCCGGATCACACCGATCGCTACGACGGCATGGAGGACTACGCCCGCACCAAGCAGCGCCTGATCGAGCGCGGCGGCGTGGCGGTGTTGAGCTACGATGACGAGCGGGTACGGGAGATGGCCAGCGCCGCGGACGGGCCGGTTTGGTTCTTCTCCACCGCCGCCGACGCCGTTCCCGGTACCGGCGCCATCCTGCGAGACGATCGCCTGATCCCCTCCGGCGATGCCGCCAACCTCGGTGCGTTGGCCCTCGATCACCCGCGCCTCTTCGGTCAACACAACCGGGAGAACGCCCTGGCGGCGCTGCTGGCGGTTCACGCCCTGGGCATCCCAGAGGCCACCGGCGAGGCGCTGCTCGCCGCCTACCGTGCGTTCGGCGGTCTCGAGCATCGCCTGGAGTGGGTCGCGGAGCTCGACGGGGTCACCTACATCAACGACTCCAAGGCGACGAACGACGAGTCGGCGGCGGCGGCCCTGCGGGCCATGGAGCGCCCGGTGGTGCTCCTCATCGGCGGCCGCGACAAGCAGGCCGGCTACGCCCAGGTCGCGGCGGCGCTCAGCGGCACGGTCCGGGTCGTGATCGCTTTCGGCGAGGCACGGGAGGTCATCGCGGCGGCGCTCGGCGGTGAGAAGGGTGGAGACCTGGAGGATAGGGATCCGGTCGAGGAGGGTAGAGCTCCGATCGTCACCTGCGAGGATATGTTCGCAGCGCTGACCCGAGCCCGGGCCGACGCGCAGGCGGGGGAGGTGGTCCTGCTCTCTCCGGCCTGCTCGAGCTTCGACCAGTTCGGGAACTTCGAACAACGTGGCCGGGCTTTCAAGGATTGGGTTCGCACACAGGAGGAGGCCCCATGAGCATCGCCGTGGCCAAGCTGCGACCGATCACCCGTTCCGCGTCCCGTGGCGGCGCTCGACCCAAGAGCCGCTCGGCCGCATCGGCGGTCGCTGAGGCCTCAACCTTCGACTTCTGGATCGGGTTGGCGGTGGTGTTTCTCCTCGGCCTCGGGCTGGTGCTGGTCTACTCGAGCAGCGCGGCCCACGCCGCCAAGACCTACGGCGACGCCGAGTATTTTTTGACTCAGCAGTCGATACGCCTGGCCCTCGGGTTGGTCATTCTCTTTGTCTTTGCGCGCCTGCCCGGCGAGTGGCTGCACCGTAACGCCGGCTGGATCATGCTCGGCGCCCTGGTGTTGTGCGTGGGCGTCCTGATCCCGGGACTCGGGGTCGTACGCGGTGGCGCCCGTCGTTGGCTCGCCCTGGGTGCCGCGGGCTTTCAGCCCTCGGAGGTGGCCAAGCTCGCCATCGTGCTGTTGTTGGCCGCGGTGCTGGCGCGGCGTCAGTCGCGTCCCGCCAAGGCTCGGCCGAGCCTGGTGGTGCCGGTCTTGTTGGCGCAGATCCCCGTGGTCCTGGTGCTCGCCGAGCCGGATCTCGGCACCGCGCTGGTGATCGAGCTGATCGTGGCGGTGATGGTCTTCGTCGCCGGGGTACGGATGCGGTTCTTGGCGCTGCTCGGCCTGACCGCCCTGCCGGTCTGCTACCACCTGATCGTCTCGACGCCGTTTCGGATGCGGCGCTTCTTGGCCTTCATCGATCCCTGGGCCTATCGCCACACGGTCGGCTATCAGCTCTCTGAGGCGTTGATCTCCATCGGCTCTGGGGGGATCTTTGGCCTAGGCCTCGGCGAGGGCAAGCACGGCCTCTTCTTCCTGCCGGAGGCCCATACCGACTTTATCTTCGCGATTCTCGCCCAAGAGCTAGGTCTGGTCGGGGTGTTGATGGTGCTCGGCGCCTTTGTCCTGCTGGTGTGGCGTGCCGGCAGCATCGCCCTCAACGCCCGCGACGCCTTCGATCGCTACCTGGCCATCGGCATCACCGCGTTGATCGGAATCCCGGCGGTGTTCAACACCTGCGTGGTGACCGGCCTGTTGCCGACCAAGGGCTTGCCCTTGCCGCTGGTGAGCTACGGTGGATCGACTCTGCTGGTTACCCTGGCCGCCATTGGGCTGTTGTTGCGCATCCACCGCGACCGCGTCACGGGTCCGAGCTCGGAGCAGGAAACGTGATGGACGTCTTGATCGCGGGCGGCGGCACCGGCGGCCACCTCTTTCCGGGCATCGCCTTGGCCCAGGAGCTGCGGGCCCGGGATCCGGACGGTCGCATCGTCTTCGTCGGCACCGAGCGTGGCATCGAGGTTCGCGCCGTGCCCAGGGCTGGCTTCGAGTTGGAGCTGCTACCTGTCTCCGGCCTTCGTCGGATGGGCGCGGTTGGCTTCCTCAAGGGCATGTTCAGGCTGCCGTTGGCGCTCCTCAAGGCCTCCGGTCTGGTGTGGCGGTTGCGGCCCGACGTCGCGGTCAGCGTCGGGGGCTACGCCGCTGGACCGGCGGTGCTCGTCTCTCGCCTGTCCGGTGTGCGCTGCGTGGTCATGGAACAGAACGCCATTCCCGGATTCACCAACCGCGTGCTCGCGAAGATCGTCCACCGCGTGTTCGCGGCGTTGCCCTTGCAGGGGATCGCCCCACACAAAGTGCAGGTGCTCGGCAACCCGGTGCGCGCTGATTTCCTGCCGGTGCGGGAGATCCCCTACGAGCCCTCCTCACCCTTGCGGCTGTTGGTCTTCGGCGGCTCCCAAGGGGCGCGGGCCCTCAACGAGGCGATGATGGCGATGGTGCCGGCCCTGGCCTCCAACCGTGTCCCGATCCGTGTCACCCACCAAACCGGCAGCGCCGATCACGAGCGCGTCAGCGCGGCCTACGCCGAGGCCGGACTAAGCGACGCGACGGTGACGCCGTTCATCGATGACATGGCGACCGCCTACCGCGACGCCGATCTGGTGCTCTGCCGCAGCGGCGCGACCACCATCGCCGAGTTGACGGTCTGTGGCCGGCCGGCGATCCTGGTGCCGTTCCCCTTCGCGGTGGACGATCACCAGACCAAGAACGCTCGTGCCTTGGAAGCTGCTGGCGGTGCGATCTGCCTGCCCCAGCCGGAGCTGACGCCCGAGGGGCTGTTGGCTCGCTTGCGTGAGCTGGCCGACGACCCCGAGCGTCTGCGTGCCCTGGCGGCCGGCGCCCGATCCGCCGGCCACCCCAATGCGGCCCGCGACATCGCCGACGCCCTCGAGGGGCTGGTGGGGGCGCGAGCCACCGGGGGTGGTGATGTTTAGACGCGCCCACCGCCTGCACTTCGTCGGTATCGGCGGTATCGGCATGAGCGGCATCGCCGAGGTGTTGCTCAACCTCGGCTACGACGTGCGTGGTTCCGATCTCAAGCTGTCGCCGGTCACGGCTCGGCTCGATCGACTCGGCGCCTCCATCTACGCCGGCCACGATGCGCAGAACGTCAAGGACGCCGATGTGGTGGTGGTTTCGAGCGCCGTGCGGTCCGACAATCCCGAGGTGGTGGCAGCCCGCCAAGAGGGAATTCCGGTCATTCAACGGGGTGAGATGCTCGCCGAGTTGATGCGTCTCAAGTATGGCATCGCCATCGCCGGGTCCCACGGCAAGACGACCACCACCTCCCTGGTCGCCACGGTGCTCTCCGAGGGCGGCGTCGACCCGACCGTGGTGATTGGCGGGCGCCTCGAGTCCCTACGCAGCAACGCCCGCCTGGGGGAGGGCGAGTATCTGGTGGCCGAGGCGGACGAGAGTGACGGGTCCTTCCTGCGCTTGATCCCGACCATCGCGGTGGTCACCAACATCGACGCCGAGCACCTCGACCATTGGACCGGCGGCCTACCGCAGATCGTCGACGCCTTCGTCGACTTCATCAACAAGGTGCCGTTCTACGGCACCGCGGTGCTCTGCCTCGATCACCCGACCGTGCAGGCGGCGTTGCCCCGGATCGACCGCCGGTTCGTGACCTACGGCTTCTCGGCCCAGGCCGACTATGTCGCCGAGCAACTCGAGGTCCTGGAGGGCGCCATGGGCTTCACGGTCCACGCCTTTGGCAAGGAGCTCGGTCGCGTGGTGCTCAACATGATCGGCCGGCACAACGTGCTCAATGCCCTAGCGGCCATCGCCGTGGCGGACGAGGTCGGGGTCGGCTTCGAGGTCGCCAAAAGGGCGCTCGGCGAGTTCGGTGGCATCGGGCGGCGTTTCGAGATCAAAGGCGAGGAGGCCGGCGTGCGGGTGGTCGACGATTACGGCCACCATCCGGCCGAGATCCTGGTGACCCTGGAGGCAGCCCGCGAGGCCTACACCCGTCGCTTGGTGGTGGCCTTCCAGCCCCACCGCTACACGCGTACCCGCGACCTCCTGGATGAGTTT
>JAUUZB010000206.1 GCA_030590185.1 Deltaproteobacteria bacterium | reverse complement strand
TGGCCGGCACGTCATCCCGGAACTCAAAGCTCTCGCTACGCCAGGCAAAGTCATCGGGCCAGAGCTGACGGACCGCCCAGAGCACGGCCAGGGCGGTGCGAAAGGGCGCGAAGGTGGCGCGATCGATGACGTGGAGCTGAACCGCGCCGCAACTCCGCCCGGCGTGCTTGTGGAAAGTCGGCTCGATGGTGCAGGGGCGAAGGGTCACCCCCTCCAGCCCGAGGGTCGCAAGCTTTACCGCGAGCCCGGGTCCGTCGATGAAGGGCGCGCCAAACAGCTCGAAGGGGCGGGTGGTGCCTCGGCCCTCCGAGAGGTTGGTTCCCTCGAGCAGGCACATCCCCGGATAGACGATCGCCGTATCCAGAGTCGGCAGGTTCGGCGACGGCATCACCCAGGGCAGGTCGGTCTGATCGAAGTAGAGCTTCCGCCGCCAGCCCTCCATCTCCACGACCACCAGCTCGCAGCCGATGCCAAAGGTGGTGTTGGTGAGCCGCGCCAGCTCACCGACCGTCATGCCGTGGCGTTGGGGGATCGGGAACAGACCGCAGAAGTTCTCCAGTCCGGGCCTGAGGCCACCCCCCTCGACCTGGGTACCGCCGATCGGGTTGGGGCGGTCGAGCACGATCACCTCGCAGCCATGCTGCGCCGCCGCCCGCATGCACAGCATCATGGTCGCCGCGTAGGTGTAGTAGCGCGCCCCGACGTCCTGCACGTCGAAGACCAGGGCGTCGAGCTGGTCGAGGTGCTCGGCTCGGGGCGTCAGGGAGGCGAAGCTCTGTCCATAGAGGCTGACCTCCGGCAGGCCGGTGATCGGATCGGAACCATCCCCCACGCTGATCATATCCTGAGCCGCGCCGCGCATGCCGTGCTCCGGCCCGAACAGCAGGGTCAGGTTGATGTCCGGGTGAGCGTGCAACAGGTCGACGGCGTGACGCAGCCGTTGATCGACCGTCGCGGGGTTGGCCACCAGACCCACCCGTCGCTTGCCGAGCCAACGACGCGGGTCAGCCAGCAGGCGATCGAGACCGGTGCGCATGGGCGGATCGTATCGAGTCTTCGCCCAAAGGGGAATGAACCAGCTCGGTCAAAGGGTTTCGGCCGCAACGGTGCATTCCGAAACAGACCGAAGCTCGGGGGGACTAGATCCCAGCCCCACATCGCGCTACCCATGGTGACGATGGGCAAGGCTGGCGATGGGCGAGGACCCATGGGGACGAGGGCGCCCCGCCAGGACACGCACCCAGACTCGCCGCGCGCTAAGGCCAAACAGCCGGACGGCACGACGACCGAGGTCCTGCCGACCTCCAAGGGGCCGATCGCGGACCCCATCGAGCTCAGCCTGGTACCCCGCAGTCTCTACGTCATGGGAAAGGAGTTCGCCCGGGGCGGACTCGGGCGGATCATCAAGGCGCGGGACACCCGCCTCAACCGTACCGTGGCGATCAAGGAGCTGCACTTCAAGAACGCTGCCACCGAGGCGCGCTTCCTCCGGGAGGTCGGGGTCACTGCACGGTTGCAACACCCGAGCATCATCCCGGTCCACGAAGCCGGCCAATGGCCCGACGGTGAGCCCTTCTACGCCATGAAGCTGGTGGAGGGGCGCTCCCTCGCCGAGGCCATCGGTGCCTGCGAGAGCTTTGCGGAGCGCGCTGGCTTGGTGCAGGCGGTGGTCGACGTCGCCGAGGCGATCGCCTACGCCCACAGTGAGCAAATCATCCACCGCGACCTCAAGCCTGCCAACGTGTTGATCGGAAACTTCGGCGAGACGGTGGTCATCGATTGGGGCCTCGCCAAGAACCTGGCCACCGGTGATGCGGTGGACATCTCCGGCATGACGCCACTACCGAGGCCGGGCAGGGAATCCAGCTACAAGACCACCGACGGTGCGGTGATCGGAACGCCCGCCTACATGCCACCGGAGCAGGCCCGCGGCGACTCGGTGGATGCCACCGCCGACGTGTACGCCCTCGGCGCCATGCTCTACCACGTGATCGCCGGACACATGCCCTACGTCGATCGCCAGCGCCTCAACATCATCGAGGCGGTCAGCGATGGACCGCCGACGCCCCTGCGGGACCTCGTGCCGGAGGCGCCCCGTGACTTGATCGCCATCGTCGAGCACGCCATGGCCCGTGATCCCGCCGAGCGATACCCGAACGCCGGTGCGATGGCCAAGGAGCTCACCGCGTACACCACCGGCCACCTGGTGGGTGCCTACCATTATAGCCTGTGGGAGTTGCTGCGACGTCTCGTGCGCCGCCAACGGGCCGCGGCGGTGATCACCCTCATCGCGCTCGCCGCCCTGACGACCTTTGCCTCGGTGAGCGTGCGGCGCATCACCATCGAGCGGGACAAGGCCGCGGCCAGCGCCACTGCCGAGGCGGTGGCCCGGCTTCAGGTGGAGGAACGTCTGGATGAGCTGGTGCTGGAGCGCGCCGCCGCCCTCCTCGACGAGGACCCGACCGGCGCCGTTGCCCAGCTCAAGGACCTCAAAACCATCCGCCCCAAGGCGGCGAGCATCGCCGCCGATGCCGAAGAGTTGGGCGTCGCTGAGCAGGTGTTGCGGGGCCACCGCGATCAGGTCGAGGCGATCGCCTTCTCCCCCGACGGCCGGCAGTTGGTGTCGGCGAGCGATGACGGCAGCCTCATCGTGTGGGGTGACCGTCCGCACCGCCTGCGAGGGCACAGCGATCGGGTGACCGCGGCTACCTTTTCCCCCGACGGGGTGCACATCGCCTCCGGTAGCTACGACGGCACGGTTCGCCTGTGGAACACGGTGACCGATGAGGTGCGGATACTACAAAACGGTGAGCCCGATGAGCGCCGCGCCATCCGTGGCGGTGAGGTCGCGGTCAAGGCGGTCGCCTTTTCGCCAGATGGGGCGCGGCTCGCGTCGGTGAGCTACGACGGCAACCTGCGCATCTGGGAGGACCGCTCGATGCCGCCGCGGGTGTTTCCCTTGCCGGTCGACCGTGAGCTCTTCGTCACCTTCTCGCCGGACGGCCGCTGGTTGTTGAGCGGCAGCCACGGGCGCAGTGCCCGCCTCTATTCCTGGCGCGACGACTCGTGGCGCGTTTTGCCACACAGAAGCCCAGTCACCGCCGGTCTCTTTTCACCGCTCGGGGAGGTCCTGGCCACCGCCTGCCGCGACGGATCGGTTCGGGTCTGGCCCCTCGCCGGTGGCTCCCCCCGCACGATCGTTCAACAGGTTGGTGCGGCCACGACGCTGGCCTTCTCCCCGGACGGCCAACGGCTCGCCTCGGCAGGCGCCGACGGTGTCATCAGACTTTCGCACCTGGGCAGCGGTGCCGTCCTCCGCCTCGAGGGGCATCGCGAAGGCGTCCTGCGGGTGGCCTTCTCCCCGAACGGCCAAACCCTCGCCTCCGGTGGCTGGGACTCCGATGTTGTGGTTCATCACCTGCCCGGCGGGACCCGGCGCCGGCTAATGGGACACGAGGGCCCGGTCTCGGCGCTCACCTTCTCACCGGACGGCGCCCGGCTGGCGACCGCCTCGTGGGACAAGACGGTCCGCATTTGGCCGGTGCGTCGGAATCCCGGGATCAACCGCCGCTTGCTGGCTCGTCACATCGGTGGCGCCAAAACCGTGGCCATCTCCCCGGACGGCCGGCAGGTTGCATCCGGTGGCCACGACAACATCGTGCGTCTCATCGATCTGGCCAGCGGCGAGGTTCGCGAGCTCAGCGGTCATACGGACCACGTCTACCGAGTTATCTTCTCCCCCAAGGGCCGTTACCTCGCCTCGTCGAGCGATGACCGGACCGTGCGGGTGCTCGAGCTCGACACCGGGACCGAGAGAGTCTTCACCGGCCACAGCGCCGATGTCGAGGAGCTCGCCTTTAGCGCCGACGGCGCCCGGCTCGCTTCGGCTTCGGAGGATCACACGGCTCGCCTGTGGGATCTGGCCAGCGGCGAGAGCATCACCCTCGCCCACGACGCCGGCGTGACCGGGGTCGCCTTCTCGCCGGGTGGGGACACCCTGGCCACGATTAGCCGCGATCACCGAGTGCGCCTATGGAACCCCGAGACCGGGGCAGCGGAGCGTTCCTTGGCCGGTCACACCGCCGAGGTGCGTGACCTCGCCTTCCGCCCGGATGGCGCCCTGCTCGCCACGGCGAGCGTCGACGGCACGGTTCGGCTGTGGACCGTCGCGAGCGGAGAGGTCAGGGTGCTCGACGGGCTCGGTGGCGCAAGCCGCCTGGCCTTCTCCCCCGCAGGCTCGAGGCTCGCGGTCGCTGGCCTCGGACCGGACCTCTTCATCTGCGACCTGGCCACCGACGCTTGCGAGCCGATCACCGGGCACAGCGGCGCGGTTCATGATCTCCTCTTCAGCCGTAACGGCCGGGCCCTGGTCACCGCCGGTGATGACGATTCGGTGCTGCTCTGGGACACGACATCCTGGGAACACCGGCGTTTGCGTGGGCACAGCCTGCCGATCTTCGACCTCGACCTGACCCCGGATGGCACGCTGCTGGTCTCGGCGAGCGCCGACGCGACGGTGCGGTTGTGGCCGGTGGTCTTGCCACCCCCGCCCAAGGGTCTACGCGCCCACCTCGATGCGTTGACCGCGGAAATCTCGGTGGACTAGGAATCCCCCGCCGTGGGGGTGCCCATCGTTTCCCGGCCAGCCCGATCAGTTGGGGATGAAGATCTTCAGGGCGTCAATCAGCGGTTTGTCGTCCCGCTCCATGATCTCGAGGATCCCGGCGTGCATGCGCCGTTTCATCTCGCCAAAGATCCCACGCTTCTTGTCGAAGGTGGCCGCGAAGCTCAGCGCTTCGTCGATGAGCTGATCTTGGTTTTCGCAGGCCTTGCGAATGACCCGGTGCTTCTCGAGCCGGTCAGCGGTCTGTCGTTCGCCGGTGAGCTGCATCTCTTCAAAAAGATCCTCCGGGATCGCCTTGCGAACCCAGGCGATCATCCCCGGCAAGAAGGGGATGCCGATGTTGACCTCCGGAAAGCAGAAGAAGCCACGATCGGAGCGCATGAAGCGGAAATCGCAGGCACAGGCGAGCATGGCCCCGTTGCCGTAGGCGTGGCCATTGATCGCGGCGATGATGGGGAGAGGGTAGGTGAGCAGCGTGCCAAAGACCTCGTTCATCTTGAACATGAACGCCTTCATCGTGTCGAGCTCGCCTTTTTGATGCCGCTCCATGAGCCAGTTGACATCGACGCCCTGGGAGAAGTTCTTCGGGTCGGACGAGGTAATGACCAGCGCGCGGACGGAGTCATCCTCGAGGATGTCCGCCAGGGTCCCCAACATCTCCTCCGCGAAGACCAGGTTCTGCCGGTTCTCACCGTTGTCCATGGTGAGAACGGCCACCGTTTCGCGTTTTTCCCATTTGACGAGAGTCATCCTCTATCTCCTTGCTCGTAAATACTGTCGGGTCACGCCGCCGAGCTCTCACCATTGGCCACGACCCTGGCGACGCGCCCGCTCGCGTCGTCCGCGTCGCTGATGATCTGCTCGATGATTTGTTGCACCGGGAGTGTTTCACCGATCAAGCCGGTGACCTGTCCGAGGGGCAGCACGCCCCTGTCGTTGTCGCCGCCCGTGGTGCCGTCTTCGAAGGCGCTGAATGCAATGGCCATCCGGGTCATTTGCTTGGCCTTCTTCGGGCCCGAGGCGACGATGCCCGCGAAGGTCTTTGACCAGGACATGCCCAGCTGCTTCGCGATGCGCTGGGAGTTCACCATGGCGGTCACCGGGCTGATGCTCTTTCTGATCAATCTCATGGTCCCGACACTCTTGAAGAAACGGGCGGGCAGGCCATCGACCTTGTCGGTGTAGATGGTGTCGTGGATATCTTTGCTGTTGCAGATCTCTTTTTGGTTCCCATGGACCGGACTCTCGGCGGAGTTCATAAACCGGGTGCCCATGGCGATCCCCTCTGCGCCCAGCGCCAGGGCCGCGGCCAAACCACGGCCATCGGCAAAGCCCCCAGCCGCGATGACCGGGATCTCGACGAGATCGGCGAGGCGGGGGATGAGGACCAGGGAGGAGACGTCGCCACCGTGGCCAGCCGCCTCGTGGCCGGTGACGATGATGGCGTCGGCGCCGTCCCGTTGGGCCGCCAGGGCATGTTTGGTCGTGGTGACGGTCGCGATCACCTTACCGCCATAGTCGTGCACGGCCTTGGCAATCCAATCCCCCTTGCCGAGGGAGTAGTTCAGCACCGGGACCTTCTCTTCGATGAGGACTTCGGCGTTCCGCTTGGCGTCGGGGAAATAGAGGGTGACGTTCGCGGCAAAGGGTTTGTCGGTCAACGAGCGGGTCTCGTCGATCATCTCTTTGCTTTGTTCCGGGCTCGACGCCCCGGTGGCGAGAATCCCGAGACCGCCGGCGTTGCAGACCGCAGCGACGAGCTTGGGGATACTGATCCAGGACATTCCCGACAAGATGATCGGGTGCTCGATGCCGAAGAGCGTCGTGATTCTCGTTTTCATGGCCTTCTCCTCGGTTCGTCTTGGCATGTTGGGAGGTACGGGGCAAACGGCGCCCCTGGCGGCCTTGAGGCGAGACCCTCTCGGCGCAGATGCTAGACGAGCCGCGTCGCACGAGGCGAGCCGCTGCAATGCTGTGGGGGGACGACCGAGGTCAGTGGGTTTCGGCCGCGACCGAGCCGACGTCGCCTTCACCGGCGGCGGCCGGGGGCACCTTGCTGGCTTTGGCCTTGGCCTTTTCTCGCTCTTCGCGCGCCTTGGCAAAGTGCGCGTCGACGTCCTCGACCTCGAGGGCGTGGCGCAGGACCTCGTCGAGGTGGTCCACCGGGATGATCTCCATCAGCTTGGCGATGCTCTTCGGGATCTCCTCGATGTCCTTCTCGTTCTCCCGCGGGATGA
>JAUUZB010001016.1 GCA_030590185.1 Deltaproteobacteria bacterium | reverse complement strand
CTCAGGCCTGGTCAGCCTTGGCCGCCAGGATGAAATCGCTCTCGGTGAGTCCATCGATCTTGTGGGTCCAGACCTCGAGGCGGACCTTTCCCCAGGAGAGGTAGACGTCTGGGTGATGTCCCTCTTTTTCGGCGATCGCGCCGACGCGGTCGACGAAGGCGAGGGCTCCGGCGAAATCATCGAAGGGGTAGGTCTTGGTGAGATGGTGGCTCTCCACCACCTCCCAGCCGTCGAGCTGGGCCGACAGCTCGACGATCTCGGATCCGCCGAGGGGCGGCACGCCGCCCTGGCAGGGGATACAGCTCTTGGTCACTAGCTCCGACATGGTCTCTCCTCGATCCGGTTGTGGCCGCAAGGTAATCACCGTCGCCGCGAACGCCAGCCGGCGAGGGCGCGGTACCTCCGGCCACACCCACCGTCCCCCCTCACACCTGCCCCAGCCCAGCGATCCGGGCCAGCCGAAGACCCCACCATTGCCGCGCCGTTGGGCTAGGGGTATTTTGTCATGACGACCGGCGGTCGCCGGGGCAGTGACGGTTGTGGTCGCGAGGTAGCGGGGAGCTAGCGTTGTCGACAGAGGAAACAGGAACGGCGAGTCAAACCCCGCCGGCGGAGCCCACGACTCCACCCACACCAGGGGCGAAGCAGCCGATGCTCGAACGCCTGGGGATGCGTTACTTCGAGCGGCGCAGCGACGTGATGCCGCCGGTGGAGGCGGAGGATGAGGTCCACTACCTCAACCCCCGCGAGCGCGCCGCCCTGCGCGGCATCATCCGTTGGGCGGTGGTGCGTTCGGCTCTTGCGGGCGGCCTCTCCGGAGGGGTCACCGCCTTGGCGGAGTTCTTTGCCAAGCCGGTGTTCCTGGTGGGTCCGGCCGCCGACGATCTCTCCCACACCATCGCCTTTTGGGCCGTGGTGCTCGGGGTAACCGGGGTCGCGACCTTCTTCGAGATCTCCTTCCTCTACTGGGATGCCCTGCGCTCGGTGCACCGACTCTCCCACGCCGCCGGGCTCGATCTGTTCGACGGCAAGCAGGGCCAGGCGGTCGCCACCGCCCTGGTGAGGGCGGCCCTGGAGCTGCCCAACCCGGGGGACCGGATGTTTGGGGTGGATCCGCGGCGTGAGATCTCTCGCCTGTGGCTCATCGTCGCGACCTTGATCTACAAAGCGAAGATCGGGGTCACCAACTTCCTGATCAAGATGTTTGTCCGGCGGTTGATGGGGCGCGCCACTCTGCGGGCCTGGGATGCCTTTGTGGCGATTCCGGTGACCGCGGTGTGGAATGGCTGGGTCACCTGGCGGGTGCTGCGTGAGGCCTGCCTGCGCGTCATGGCGCCCTCGGCGGCTATGGAGTACGTGGCGGCGATCGTCGGTGACCCTGCCGCCCTATCCCCCGGCGGCCGCACCAACCTGCTGCGCGCCGCGGCGAGCTCGGTGGTGCGCACCCGCGACATGCATCCGAACCTCATGGCCCTGTTGGCGGAGCTCCACGAGCGTCTCGGCACGGTCGAGGGGGAGGTGATCGACGACTGGCATCTTTTTCTCGACGAGCTCCCGACCCTGGCGGAGCCGGAGCAGGAGATGGCGCTCAGGTTGATGGCGGTGGCCTGCGTGATCGACGGTAGAATCAGCCGGCGGGAGTACCAGCTGCTGCGCACCGCCCACGAGGTCTGCGGCAGCGACCTCGATGACCGGGCCCTGCGGCGTCTGTATCGTCAGTATACCCGCGGGGACAGCTTCGATGCGGAGCTCTTGCGGGCGCTGGGTCAGCGCGTCGTCAGCGGCTCACCCTCCACCACATAGGTCCATCAGCGCGTCGCCAGCGGCTCACCCTCCACCACATAGGTCCAGTCGAGGGCGTCGAGGCGGGAGAAGGCGACGAAGATGATTCGGCCTCCCCACTCCACCTCCACCAGGCCGGCCTTCTTGCCGGCGCGCAGGGCGTTGACCACGTCGGTGCTCCAGTAGGGGCTGCGGGCCAGCTCCCCCTTGGTCGGGCTAGTGGCGTCGACGTGATCGAGCAGCTGTCCCGCCCGCGCCACGACCCCCCCGTTGGCGTCGACCAGCAGGGCGCGATGGATCCAGGGTTGCGAGCGGGGCAGGCTGCCGAGCAGATCGCTCAGGTAGGCCAAGCGCAGGTCGATCCCAGCGACCGCCAGCAGCTCCCCCTCCCGGTCGAGCACCGAGGTGGTACAGCCCATGAGCACCGCCCGGATCTTCTGGGAGCTGACATAGGGCCGACCCCAATGCACCCCGCGAGTGCCGGCGGTGGCCAGGAACCAGGGTCGCTGGCGCGGGTCGTAGTCGGGTGGATAGCCGGCGCGGCCCGGGTAGAGAGCGATGATCCCGTCGCGGGTCGCGACAAAGGCGGACAGCAGGGGCAGCTGGCCGTCGACCACCGGGTTTTGGCTCGGGGCGGGACGCCCGATGGCGTCGGCGCTCTCTAGCACGACCTCGCGCAGCTGAGGCCGGAGGGTGGCGAGTCGCGCCAGGGCGGGGCGCATGGCTCCAGGCTCGAGCTCCGGCGCCAGCTTGATCACCGGCCAGGCGGTGCTGACCTCGTCGCGGTAGAACTCGGAGTGGATCAGATCGGGCGGCTCAAAGGCGCGGTGCAGGAAGTAGGGCTTCGGGGTCGGCTTGGTTTGGGTGAGCGCGATCTCGGCGGCGGCGGCCAGCCGGCCGAGGAGGCCCTCGAAGCGATACACGAGGCGATCGATCTCACGGCGCTGGTCGGCCACCGCCATCAGCCGATCGGCGGTCTCGAGGGTGATCTCGCGGGTGCGTAGGGTCGCTTGCTGTTGGGTCCAGACCCACCAGCCGGTGAGGCCGACGGTGAACAGGGCGCCGACCAGCGAGACGATCAGGGCGACCTCCCGGTAGCGCGCCACCAACCGCGCCGCCCGGCGAAAGATCGACTCTCGGGCGGCGCGCACCGGCTCGTCGTG
>JAUUZB010000582.1 GCA_030590185.1 Deltaproteobacteria bacterium | reverse complement strand
CCGGCGATCATGTCGGCCCTCGACCGGCTCCTGGTCGATGACCCGAACGATACACTGCTGACCATCGCGCGGCACCTGCTCGACCACGGCCCCTTCGCTCAGCAGGTCGCGCCGATCGAGTTCTTCATCGAGCTGTTCGTCGATATCCTGTCGGTCGATGAGGAGCACGCCTGCGCGGACACCGACCGGCGGTGGACCGTCGACGACGCCGACGAGGCGTTGACCACGGTGGTCGACTTTCTCACCGACGAGGAATATGGCATAGCCGCGATCTACGACCTGATCGCGCTGCGCTCCGGTCCTTGAGCTGCACCGTATGTCACGCTGGATCCCGATCCTCGGCCTGACCGCCCTCATGGTGTGGCCACGTTTGGCCACGGCCAATCCCATCGAGGACGTGCTGGGCCTAGGCGCCCGCGCCAAGGGACTCGCCGGTGCCGCGACCGCGCTCAGCGATGACTACGCGGCGGTCTACCACAACCCCGCCGGCCTCGGCCTGTGTCCCCACAGCTCCTTGAGCATCAGCTACGCCCACGTTGATCACAGCCTGGGCCTCGACACCGACGTCAGCCTCGACGCGGATCTCGAGTCGGAACCGATCGAGCCGCGCGACCGGCTATCCCTGGGCCTGTGCATGCAGCTCCCCCTGGGCTTTGCCTTTGGTTTCAATCTCGGCCTCGGGCTGCAGCGGCCCATGTCCTTGAGTCACCAATCCCTGGACGCGCGGCCGCGCTTCATCATGCACGATAAAAGGCTCGATGGTCTGTCGATCATGGTTGGCCTGGGCTTCGCGATCCCGTGGGTGGATGGCCTGTCGATCGGCGTCGCCACGTCGGTGCTCGCCAACAGCACCTTGACCCTCGAGAACGTCATCCCGGTGGTGACGGAAAATGACCCGGAGGTACGCAACGATATCAACTGGGACCTGAGCCCCACCGCCGCCATCTATGTCGGAATCTTTTGGCGCATCATCGATGAGGTCTCCATCGGGGGTGTCTACCGCTCGCCGCTCTATCATCAGATGGAGATCGCCGCCGACACCCGGGTCGTCATGGCCGGCGTGACCTTTGACCTCGACCTGATCATGCAGGGCGCCATGTGGTACTCGCCGCAACAGTTCGCCCTCGGCGGCACCTACTCGCCGGTCTCGGGCCTGACCATCGTCGCCGATCTCACCTGGTACAACTGGGCCGCCTACCCGGGTCCGTTCGTGGTCGCCGCCGCCGCCGTCGACTCGGCGGTCGCCCGCACCCTGACCTACCCACCCCGCGAGGAGATGGGTTTCGCTGATACCTGGGTGCCCCGGGCTGGCGTCGAATATGTCTACGACGAGATGATCGCCGGTCGCATCGGCTACAGCTTTCGTCCCACGCCGGCGGGCGTTCCAGAGGCCCGCGCCAATCTCTTGGACTCCGACACCCACGTCCTGAGCTTCGGGGCTGGTTTTCACTGGAGCCCGGGACCGACGGCGGACGACGAGGAAGGGGACTGGCAGTTTCCCATCGACATCGCCGGGGTGCGGGCCGACGCCTATTTCGTGGTCGGCATTCTCTCGAACCGTACGGTCTCCAACGCCGCCGAGGATCAACCGATCGCCGAGCTGAGCTTTGGCGGCACCTTCATCGATGCCGGCCTGACCCTGTCGCTGGAGTATTGATGCGACGCGCGTCGATCGCTCTGTTGCTGACCCTCGGCTGTACGAGCTGCGGGCATTGGCTCTATCCGATGGAGGTGCGGGCCACGGAGGTCCTCTACGCCACCACCGAGGACGGTTGGCGCCTGGCCCTGCACCACTTCGCGCCGCCGGAGGGTCTGCCGAAGCGTCACCACCCGGTGATCGTCTGCCACGGTATTTCCTCCAACATCGCCAACTGGGATCTGACCGAGCGTCTGAGCTTTCCACTCTACCTGGCGCGCCTGGGGTTTGACGTCTACGCCGTGGAGCTGCGGGGCAGCGGGGCGTCGGATGAGCCGAGCGTCTTCAATGACTTGAGCTGGGACTATAGCGCCGACGACTACATCGACAAGGACCTGCCGGCCTTGATCGATTTTGTGCGCGAGCGCACCGGGGTCGAGCAGGTGCATTGGGTCGGGCACAGCATGGGCGGCATGGTGCTCTACGGTTATCTGGAGCGGGTGGGGGAGGCGGCGATCCGATCCGGCACGACGGTCGGGTCACCGGCCTATGTTTTGGATCACAACGACAACATCAATCGCATGACCTGGTTGGTGCCGCTGCTCGATTTCTTCTTTGACGGCGTGCCGAGCGGTTTTCTCACCAACCTGATCGCGCCCCTCGCGGGGTGGCCCCTGGTCGACGAGCAGCACCTGATCTGGAACTACGACAACATGACCCCCCGCTCCGCCCGCCTGGCCGCGGCCCATGCGGTGAGCAACTCCTCGGTGAACATCTGGGTGCAGTTCGCCGGCGGTGTCGACACGGGCAGCCTGCGCTCGATGGACGGCAGCTACGACTACAGCGCGAACCTCGGGGAGATCAGCGCCCCCATCCTGTTTGCGGCCGGGGCGTTGGATCAACTCGTCCCCCCGGCGCTGGTCATGCAGGCCTACCGCGAGGTCGCCTCCCCCGACAAACAGTTGGTGGTGTTCTCGCGGGCCAACGGTCACGCCCACGATTATGGTCACGTTGACATGGCGCTCGGGGAGTCCGCGCCCCTCGACGTTTTTCCGGTGCTGGCGGATTGGATCATTGATCATGATTAGTGTCGCGATCGGCCCCACGATTGGGACGCCGTGAACTGGTCCGTCTCATTTCCGTTCGCCCTGAGCCGTGGCCGGCGAATGCCGGCCGCGTGTCGAAGGGCACTCAGGACACCCGTAGCCCTCGCCGCTAGCCTTCTCCTGTCGCTCGCGGCCTGCGCGACACCGCCGCAGCCGGAGCTCTTGCCAGCGCCTACCTCGGAGAGCTCCGGGCAGGCCGCTTCGGAGAGCTCCGGGCAGGCCGCTTCGGCAAGCTCAGGACAGGCCTCGACGCCCGGTGAATCTGGAGCTGCGGCTCCGGGTGTACGGATTTACCGCTATCCCCACGCCTCGGCCGACGCCGCGGTGGTGTTGGTCCACGGCCTGGGGACCAACGCCGAGCTTTGGGATCTTCCGGGCCGGGGTGGTCTCGCCCCTGAGCTCTGGCGCGCCGGCTTCGAGGTGTACAGCCTCGATTGGTCGGGGGCCGCCGTGAGCTTGGATTTGCTCACCGAGCGCATCGGTGGGGCGCTGGCTCGGATCCGTGCGGCGGCGGCGCAGCGGCCGTTGTTCGCCATCGGCCACGGCATCGGCGGCACGGCGCTGTACGAGATCGCGGCGGCCGAGCCGGAGAGTGTCGCGGGCCTCGTGCAGCTCAGCGCGCCGCTCACCTTCGACGGCCGCACCGCTGCCTTCGCGGCGTTGCTGCGCGCGCCGGAGCACCTGGGTGCCGCGTCGGTCACCTGGGCACAGTTGCGGGACCTTCACTTGCTGCCCTCCACGGCCGCCGACGGGAGCTTCGAGCGCACCCTGCTCTTTTCCGCCCCGTTGGCAAAGGTCCGCGAGCTATTCTACGACCACGTCGACGCGCCCACCTCACGGGTCTTGCTGGCATCGCTGGCGCCCCTCGCCGAGTCAGAGGCGATTCGACCGGGCGGCCTGGCCGCGCGGCTCGCCAAACACCCGGCCCTGCCGATGTTGGTCTTTGTCGCACCTGGGGATGGGCTGGCGCCGCCCTGGCAGTGCGACCCAGCGGTGCTCGATCTGCGTCGCGACAACATCGAGCGGCATTATCTCACCCGCGCCAATGGCACCGCCGGTGAATACAACCACCTAGATCTATTGCTCCACCCCGACGCTAGCCGCGAGGTCTTCCCAGCGGTCATCGACTGGCTCGATGAACGACTCGACGAGAGGCTCGACTAAGCCGGCTCCCCGGGCGCCGGAGGTCTTTATCGGGCCTTGGTTTTCTAGTAGGTCGACACTTCCACAACGCCCACGGGCTGGGTTTCGGAGGAAACGATGACACTGCGCCGCACCCTTCTGAGTCTGAGCGCCATGGCCATCGGCCTGGTGGCCTTTGGTTGCTCCACCGTCACCATCCGGGTCCCGGTTACCCGTCCAGCGGAGATCAATCTGCGCGGCAAGGATGAGCTGGTGATCGCCGAGATCACCGGCCCCAACAACGCGCAGATCAATGGCCTGCTCAAGGACGGGATCTCAAACTCCGGCCGCTTCAAGCTGGTCGACCGGCAGAACTTGGACAAGGTGATGGCCGAGCTCTCCCTGAGCGTCTCGG
>JAUUZB010000438.1 GCA_030590185.1 Deltaproteobacteria bacterium | reverse complement strand
CGGCACGCAGTGGCTCTGCGCCCCGGGGCCGGACGCCTTGCCTAGCTGTACCGACGGCCAGGTGATCATCTTCGACGCCGGCGTCTGGGTTTGCGGAGCTGCCCCGGCTGGGCTTCCCGACTGTGGCGAGGATCAGGCGATCGTCCAGCAGGCTGGCGCCTGGGTTTGCATTGACCTGCCCGAAGCGCTGCCGAGCTGTGCCGCCGGCCAGGTGGTGGCCTTGATCGAGGGGAGCTGGCAGTGCGCCGTGGTCGTGTTCGGCGACGCGCCGTTTATCGACCGGGTGCGTACCACCCTGACCGAGCTCGCCGGGACGCTCGACGCTTGGACCGCCGAGGGTGTGGCCTTCAATCCGAATACCCCCGCCGCGGCCCTCGACTTGCTTGCCGCTCACCCCGCCTCGTCGGTCCGGGCCCTCGTGGCGTCCCGCGAGGACGCAAGCGCCGCCAGCCTCGACCTGCTCGGTGCTGATCCCTACACCAACGTTCGTCAGTCGGTGGCCTTCAACGCGGCGGCGTCCCCGGCCATCCTGGCGAGCCTGGGGGCTGATTTGGCCGACTTGGTTCGATACGCGGCCGCGACGAACCCCGCGACTCCGATCGCGACGCTGACCGACCTGCTCGCCGACGTCTCCTGGAGTATTCGCGCAGGGTTGGCCAAAAACCCGAGCAGCCCGGCCGCCTTCTTTGACCAACTCGCCACCGACACCTCGAGCAGCGTGCGCAATGCCGTGGCCGGGAGCGAGCTGACCCCCGGGTCGGTGCTGACCACGCTCGCGGCTGACACCGGCCAGTGGATCCGGGGGGAGGTGGCGTCAAACCCCAACACACCGGTGGCGACTCTGGATCTCCTCGCGGCGGACGCCGAGTACGGGGTGCGGCGTGACGTGGCGGAGAATCCGAGTACGTCATCTGTGACCCTCGCCCTCCTCGCTGCTGACGCCACCAACTCCGTGCGGGAGAGGGTGGCCCAGAATCCGAACGCCACCGTGGCGACCCTCACCACCCTCGCCGGCGACGCGATGGCGTATATTCGAGTGGACGTCGCTGAGAACCCGAGCACCGACGCCTCAATCCTCACAGGGTTGGTGGTCGACGGCGAGCAGTCCGTACGCCAGGCCGTGGCCAGCCATCCAAGCACCCTGCCCGCGGATCTCGTCACCCTGTCCTCGGACAGCGTCCAGTACGTACGTGCCAGGGTCGCCGCCAACCCGAACACGGCGGTGACCGTGCTCGAGGCGCTCGCCACCGACGCGGAGCTCTATGTGCGCGACGACGTGGCCGCCAACCCCAACACGCCGGTGCCCACCCTCGAGGCCCTGGCCGGTGACCTGGAGTATCAGGTGCGCTCCGCGGTGGTCGACAACCCCTCCACTCCGATCGCTACCCTCGAGGCGCTGGCCGCAGATGCGAACGCGTTGGTGCGCGCCGCGGCCGCCCGGCAGGAACGAACTCCGATCGCTACCCTCGAGGTGTTGGCCGCGGATCCGATCTCCAGTGTACGGATTGGCGTGGCCTCCAACGCGAACACACCCGTGACGACCCTCGATCACTTGGCGCTCGACGAAGACCTAAACGTACGCGGCTGGTTGGTGGGCAATCCGAACCTGAGCGACGTCACCGCCGTGCTTCTCGCCCGAGATGTCGAAGGCGCCGTTCGCTACGCCCTGGCGTTCAATCCAGAAATCCCCTTGGCCGCCGTCTCGGTCCTCCTGTGGGACGAGCTCCCGGACCTGCGTGAGGTCGCCGCCCAGCATCCGGTGATCCCGCAGTAGGGCGCCTCGCCATCGCTTTGCCATCGCGCTAAGAGACTCCCAGGATTTGCGATGGACGACCCGGCTACCCCTGCACAACGACCCAACCTCCTCGGTTTCTCCCGCCCCGAGCTCGAGGCGCTGTGCGTCGAGGTGGGTCTCGAACCCTACCGCGGCCGGCAACTGTATCGGGGGTTGTTCGCCCGCCGGGTGACGAGCTTCGATGGGCTGACCGACCTTTCCAAGGATGTACGCGAGCAGCTCGCCGCGCGTTTCGAGCTGACCCGGCCGGCCATCGATCAGCTCGAGACCTCACGGGACGGCACGCGCAAGTACCGCTTCCTCGGCCCAGACGGTGGCGTGTTCGAGGCGGTCTACATCCCCGAGGTGGCCGACACCAAAAAAACCAACACCCTGTGTGTGTCGAGTCAGACCGGCTGCTCCCTCGGCTGCACCTTCTGTTTCACCGCCTCCTTGACCCGCCACCGCAACCTCGCGACGGCCGAGATCATCGGGCAGGTCCTGGCGGTGGGGGAGGATGTGGCGAGCCTCGGGGATCAGGCGCGGGTGACCAACGTCGTGTTCATGGGCATGGGCGAGCCGCTGCTCAATTACGACGCGGTGGTAAAGGCGGCCCGCACCCTCATCGATTCGGAGGGTCTCGATTTCTCCACCCGCCGGGTGACGATCAGCACCGCCGGGATCGTGCCGCGGATCCACGACCTCGGTCGCGACCTCGATACGCAGCTCGCCATCTCCCTGAACGCCACCACCGACGAGGTGCGTGATCGGATCATGCCGATCAATCGGAAGTGGCCCCTGGCCGATCTGATCGCGGCCCTGCGTGCCTTCCCGCTCAAACCTCGCCGGCGGATCACCATCGAGTATGTGCTGCTCGGCGGGGTGAACGATTCGGTGGCGGACGCCCGGCGCTTGGTCAAGCTGCTCGACGGCATCAAGGTCAAGGTCAACCTGCTGCCGCTCAACGCCCACCCGCGTACCGATCTCCAGCCACCAACCCCAGAGGCGGTGGAGCGTTTCGCGGCCGAGCTGCGCGCGCGCCAGGTCGCCACCTTCCGACGCACCCCCCGGGGCCAGGACATAGCCGCGGCCTGCGGGCAACTCGGGGGCGAGGAGTGAGGGTGTGGATCCAGGCGATGGCGCTCGTCACGTTGGCTGGAGGGGCGGCGTTGGCTGGCGGTTGCAACACCTCCGAGGAGCCGAGGGCCGCGACCGACCCGAGCTCCGTTGGCTTGACCGTGTCCGCGGCCGCCAACCTGAGCTTCGCGATCCGTGAGGTGGCGCAGCGCTTTGAGGCCAACACGGGCATCCCCTTGGCGGTCAACCTCGCCTCCAGCGGCCAGCTCACCCATCAAATCGAGCAGGGGGCGCCGGTCGACATCTTCCTGTCCGCCGACGTGGCGCACGTGGAGATCCTGGAGCGCGCTGGCCTCACCGTCGATGGCAGCCGCGCCGTCTATGCCCTCGGTCGCTTGACCCTCTGGGTCCGGTCCGAGCGCGACCAGCCGATCTCGGATCTGCGCGGGCTCCTCGCGCCGAGCGTGGAGCGCATCGCCCTGGCCAACCCGAAGCACGCACCCTACGGCGTGGCGGCCCGTCATGCCCTGCAGCGGGCCGGGCACTGGCAAGCCCTGCAGCCGAAATTGGTACTCGGGGAGAACGTTCGCCAGGCGTTGCAGTATGCCGAGTCGGGTAACGTCGATGTCGGGCTCATCCCGCTGTCCTTGGCCAAGCGAGCGGGCGGGCGCTGGCAGCTGATGCCGGCGGACCTGCATCCCCCCTTGGAGCAGGCCCTGGTGATCCTGCGGCGCAGCGAGCAGATCGCCGCGGCCCAGCGCTTGCGCCGCTTCCTGTTGGACGGCGCCGGTCGCGAGATCCTCGCGGCGAATGGCTACGATCTCCCCACCCGGCCGGAGACGCCGTGAGTTGGGCTCCGGTCATCGTCTCCCTTCAGGTGGTGCTCGTGGCGGTGCCGGTGATCACCGTGGTTGGGATCGCCCTGGCGCTGCTTCTCGCGCGGGTGCGGATGCGTGGGCAGACCCTGGTGGAGACCCTGATCTTCCTACCCCTGGTGTTGCCGCCGAGCGTCGTCGGCTACTACCTGTTGCTCACCTTCGGCCGTGACGGCCCGATCTTCTCCTGGCTCGGCGTGCACCTGTTATTCACCTGGCCGGCGGCGGCGGTGGCAGCCTGCGTGGTGGGGTTGCCGCTGATGGTGCAGTCGGCCAAGGCCGCCATCGCCAGCGTCGATCCTGCCCTCGAGGCCGCGGCCCGCACCCTCGGCGCTTCGGAGCCAGAGGTGTTGTGGCGGGTTACCCTGCCGTTGGCGCGTCGCGGGATCCTGGCCGGCATCGTTCTCGGCACCGCCCGCGCCGTGGGCGAGTTCGGCGCGACCTTGATGATCGCTGGCAACATCCCGGGCCGGACCCAGACCATGCCGCTGGCCATCTACGACGCGGTCCAGAACCGCGAGTACGCCCTCGCCAACTTCTTGGTCCTCCTGCTGACCAGCTTCAGCTTTCTGGCCCTCTGGTTCGTGCGCCGCCTCGAGCACTCGGGAGCCGCGGGCGTCCGCCCAGGCACCAGGGCAGGGTCGCGGGCGTCGTGATGAGTCGGCTGACGGTCGAGATCGAAAAACAGCTGCCCGGCTTCGACCTTCGGATCGACCTGGCGGTGGAGCAGGAAATCCTGGTGCTCTTCGGGCCGTCGGGCGCAGGCAAAAGCATGACCCTCAACGCCATCTCCGGGCTGCTGACGCCGGACCGGGGTGAGATCCGACTAGGCGAGACCGTGCTCTTCCGCCGGGGGAGTGGGGCGAGCGTCCAGGTGCCCGCCCGGCGTCGCAACGTCGGCCACGTCTTCCAGAGCTACGCCCTGTTTCCCCACCTGACGGTGGTGGAGAACGTGGCGTTTTCACGGTGGCCCCAACGCGGGCGTCGCGTCGTGGCGCGGACGATGTTGGAGCGGATGCAGCTCGAGCACCTCGGTGAGCGCTATCCCCACGAGATCTCGGGCGGCCAGCAGCAGCGGGTTGCCATCGCCCGGGCCCTGGTGGCTGAGCCAGAGGTCCTCCTATTGGATGAGCCATTCTCGGCGGTTGACGCGGCGGTGCGTGAGCGCCTGCAGCGGGATCTGGTTGCCCTGCAGCAACAGCTCGGTCTGGTGATCATCTATGTCACGCACAATCTCGAGGAT
>JAUUZB010000541.1 GCA_030590185.1 Deltaproteobacteria bacterium | reverse complement strand
CGTTGGTCAGATTGGCCAAGCCGACTTCGCCGCGCACGCCCGGCGCTTCGAGGGGCGCGACCGCGAGGTAGTTACGCCGGATGTCGTTGCGTCGGCCGAGCTTCGGTTCGAGGGGCCGTTGGTGCCACTGCCGGGCTTTCTTGGCGCCGGCGACCTGGTCTCGAAGTGTCCGGCGGGCGTTGAGCGCCCGGTCACCGAATAGCTCCTGGAAAAAGATCACCTCGTCGCGGCCGAGTAGCAACGGGATCGGCTCGGTAGGATTCGGCGGCAGGGTAGGCTGGGACTCGGTGCTGTACCGGGCCGACGCACCGCCCGCAAAGTGGTCGATGACGTCGGCGAGGCTGACCCGCCCAGAGGCGCGGGCATCACGCCACAGGGGCACCCGCGCCAACCGGGCGGCGACCGGCTCTTGCGCGATGGCGGTCAAGTCGCGGTGACGCATCAGTGCCAGTCGGAGGATCGGCTGCGCCGGCCCGGGCTCGAGGCCGCGGTCGCTCGCCTGGGTGCAGGCGCACAAACGCTCCACCGCCCGCAGCTCCGCCCGGCGCAGGTCGGCGCGGATCCGGTCGTAGGTCGCGTCCCGTACTACCTCCGCCCCGGAGACGTCCAGCCGCAGCTGTTGGGCTTCGACCTGCGCGACGAAGCCGGGGAGGTGCTCATCGAGGGCGTGGGTCGCGATGCGCACCCCCTCCTGCAGCAGGGTGACGGCAGGCTCGTGGCCAGGACAGAAGCCCGCGATCCCCCGGACGTGCGGTTGGTCGATCTCGACCTGCACCAACGGGTCGGGCAGGTCGAGGCCGCCGGAGATCCGCGCGCCGTTGACCACGATAGTCACCCCCGCCCATTGGCAATCGGCGCGTAGATGGGCGAGTAGGGCGGCGCGTTCCCCCATGCCGAACAGGGCGCGCAGCAGCGGCTGGCGGATTCGGATCTCGGTGCCGGTCAGCGTGGTTGCCGCGCGCTCTTGGTGGCCGACGACCTCCGGTTCCCGCGGCGAAAGGGTGAGTCGCGCCGCGCCGGACCGAACCTCGATCCGCTCCGGCCCCAGCCCCAGTGCGGCGTTGAGTCCCACCGCCAGTCGTCGCCGGGCCTGAAGCTCGGGCGCCTCGCCGCGCATGAACAGGGCCCCCCACAGCTGCTCGAAGTCGATGCTGGAGAAGGGCTGCCCGTCCCAGGCGAACCACAGCTCGCGGCGACCCACCTCGATCGTGATGCGCGTCGCCCCTTTGAGATAGCCCGCCTGTACCAGGAACAGCACGTAACGTCGGGGATCGGCGAGCTGGTATTGGCGCAGGCGCTGCCGTGCCTGATCGCGGTCGATGGTGAACTCGCCCACCGAGTCGAGCGCGCCCTCCCCGCGAAGCTCGGCGATTAGGTGTTGGCGCGTCGACATCGGCTCTGCACGGCCCGAGCGGCCAGGGTGGCGTCGAGCTCCGGGCTGAGATCGAGGGAGAGAAAGAACAGCTTGGCCACGACGTATGCCGCGAGCTCTGGCTCGCGCCCAGCGAGCCTCAGCAGGTCCGCCAGCGCTGGGTGGTCGGCGTTGACCACGAACAGGCGGCGCCGTTGAAAGATAGATGTGGCGAGCGCCCCGGCCCGGTTGATCTCGGTCAGCTCCCCGAAGCGGCGCTGGCTGATCGCCACTCGCCCGGCCACCGAGGAGCCGGGGTAAGCGAGGTGGGCGAGCCGGATCGCGCCGGTCCGCACGCCCGCCGCCCCCAGCAGCCGGCGCAACCGTGGGGCGAGGGGAGCGAAGGCGCGGGACGACAACTCTGACGTGGGCAAGGCCGTGCAGAAGCTGGCGTTCGCCCGTTGGGGCCGGTTGCCACAGATCTCGCGCAGCGCGCCATAGGCCGGGGATCGGTGGGCGCAACCGATCACCACCGCGCCGGTGGCCTCGAGCTGGTCGACCAACGGTGAGGGCTCCGGGTCATAATACAACCGGCCCTCCCGGTCCGCGGCGATGCAGGCGGTCACGCTCACCGGCATGCCGGCCGGGGACTGAAATATTCGCTGATCACCGAGCTCGGCGACCGCCGGCGCCACCCGGTCGTCGAGGCTGATCTTGCGCTGGCGGCGTAGCCAGGTCGCGACTGCCCCATAGAGCGCGTCCCAGCGTTCGGAGCTGCGGCCCGGCTCCGGGTTGGCGAGCACCTGGAAGAGACGCGATGGCAGCTCCCGTTCTACCAACCGGCGGACGATCGCCATGGCCTTGTCGAAGTTGGCGTCCCGGCGCACCGTGTCCCGCGCCAGGGTGTGCTCGAGGTAACGGGAGTCGACCTTGAAGGCGACGTGGGGAAAGAAGACCTTCTGGAGATCCGCCGAGTCCCCCGGACCCTCGAGCAGGGTGAGCCCCCGGTTGTAAAAACCGTAGCGGCCGGTGGGCTCCGGGCAGAAACCGGCGACCACCTCGGTACCCTGTTCGGCGTGGTGCACGGTACAGAGCGCCTCGACCCCGAACGGCTCGTTGACCGGCACGCCGTCGAAGCGCACCTCGGCCGCGGCGTGCCTGCACCAGAAACGTGCCGCCTCGCGGGCGCGCGCCACGAAGTCCGCGACCTCCCCTGGGGGGAGCGTTAGGAAAATTCGGATCCGGGTGCCGTCGACCGGCTGTTCCAGCACGATGCGCTCGAAGGTGCGGTCGCCGCGGAACAGGATCCGCCAGTTTTCGCCCGCCCGGGAGGTGTCGAGGCAGACCGCCTCCGGCTCGAGGGCAAAGACCGACACAAAGCCGATGCCGAAGCGACCGATCTTGGTGAGGTCGTCGGTCTTGGAGGAACTGAACAGGCGGGTGAGACGCTCGTCAACCAGGCGCCGGTCCATCCCTTCGCCAACGTCCTCGACCACGAGGGTAACGGCGTCGAGGCCCTGGCGCGCGCCGGCCTCGTGCTCGACGCGGATCTCCACCTCCGGGCTGCCGGCGTCGATGGCGTTTTGCACCAGCTCCCGCAGGCAGGCGAGCGGGTCGGCGAACTGATGGATCAGGGCGTCGAGGGCATCGTCGACCATCAGATCCGACGGGGGCATGGGTGGGTAGTTATCGCAATCGGAAAATTGGGGATAGCTGCATTTTGTACCTGGAAGAAGAATGGGGCCTGCATCTGATTCTGGGCGGGGAGAAAGGGAATAGGCGCGCCTTCTCCTCGGCCGAGCGTCGATTGTACCTTTCCTCCTTTCTTTTGGGGGCACTTTGCGGGGCTGCGTGGCGCTGATAACGGTGGCCGGATGCGGGTCCTGCAGGTCATGGCGTCCGGTGCGGTGGGCGGGGGACTAGACCATCTACTCGGTCTGGTGTCGGAGTTGGTGGCGGCCGGCCACGATTGCCACGTGGCGCTCGGCGCCGATGGGCCGGGGCCATCACGGGCGCGGGAGCTCGGGGTGCCGGTGACGGTCGTGGATCTGATGGGGCACCGGCTCGACCCACGGGCCGTTTGGCAGTTGCGGCAGCTGCATAAAGCGGTGTGTCCTGATTTGATACATTACCACGGCACCCGGGCGGGTTTCTTTGGGGCTGGGGCGGCGTTGCCCTTTGGCACGGGCCCCGCGGTCTACACCGCCCACGGACTGGCCTATCGGCAGGAGCGGGGCGTCGCCTCCGGGGCGGTGGGGGTGGTGGCCGAAGCGATCGCTTGCCGTGGGGTGCGGGAGGTGATCACCGTGGCGGCGGCGGACCGGCGGGATCTGATCCGTCGCGGGTTGGTGCGGCGGTCGCGCTGCCACCACCTGCCGAACGCGGTCGACACCGAGCGGTTTAGCCCCGGCGACCGGGCGGCGGCGCGGGAACGGACCGGGTTGCCGGCGGAGGCCTTCATCGTGGGTACGGTGGCGCGTCTGGTGCCCCAAAAGGCGGTTGGGGACTTGATCCGCGCGGTGGCGCGTTGCCCCGGTGTCCAGCTGGTGATCGCTGGGGAGGGCCCAGAGCGGGCGGCGTTGGGCGAGCAGGCATCGCGGGATTGCGACGGTCGGGTTCACTTTCTCGGGACCCGGGATGATGTCCCGGATCTGCTTCGGGCATTTGATCTGTTCGCCTTGAGCTCGCGCTGGGAGGGAGAGCCGGTGGCGCTGATCGAGGCGATGGCCAGCGGGGTCGCCTGCGTGGCGACTGCGACCGACGGCAGCCGGGAGCTCCTTGGGGAGGGGAAGGGTCTCCTGGTCGAGGTCGGGCAGCCCGACGGGCTAGCGAGCGCCATCACCGACCTCAGTCGCGATCCGGGGTGCCGCGCCCGGCTAGGCGCCGAGGCCCGCCGTGCCGTGCGAGCCCGCAGCTACGCGACCCATGCAGCGCGGGTCATCGAGGTCTACGAAAAGGCTGCGCGATGACCGTCGACCGCGAAGCCGTCCACGACCGCGAAGCCGTCCACGACCGCGAAGCCGTCCACGATCGCGAAGCCGTCCACGATCGCGAAGCCGTCCACGATCGCGGGGCCATCCACG
>JAUUZB010000323.1 GCA_030590185.1 Deltaproteobacteria bacterium | reverse complement strand
TCCTGCGTTTCCGGGACGCCGACGTGGAGGCGTCCTACCGGGTCGAGACCCTGGACAGGACCCGCTGGTTCTGTCGCGTCGCCTGGGCGTTGATTCCCGTGCTCGGTGGCACCTTCGGCCTCCTGGATCAGCAGATGTTTGGGGATGATGCCCCCCTGGTCCTGACGGTCCGCGCTGTCATCGTTGGGGTGGCGCTCGCGGTGCTCGCGGCCACCTTCCTGCCCCGGGCAAGGCCATGGTTCATCACCAGCTCTGCCCTCTTCATCCTGATCGTCGGCAACTTCAGCACGTTCCTGGTGACCATGGACGACCCCACCACCCTGTCGTTCTATTTCAACGGCATGTTCTTCGCCTTCGCGGCGATCTACACGACCGTTGGTGTCGGATTCCTGTTCAGCCTCGGCGCCATGGTGCTCACCGCCGCGATCTTCTTTGTGACCACGGGCGTCGTGGCCCCGGTTGGTGCCGAGCTGTTTCTCGCCTACGGTTTCTTTCTGCCCGGCATCATCTTGGTGTTTGCCTATTCGGCCTACATCGTCGAGCGCGTCTCCCGGGAGCGCTACGCCAAGGCCGCCCAACTCCGGACCTCCCTCGAGGAGCTCAAGACCCTCAGCGGCATGTTGCCCATCTGCGCCACCTGCAAGAAGGTGCGTGACGACAAGGGTTACTGGAACCAGATCGAGTCCTATATCAGCGCCCACTCGGAGGCAGTCTTCTCCCACGGGATTTGCCCCGATTGTGTCGAGGAGTTGTATCCCGATTTCGACGAGGCGGACGAGGTTGACTCGAGCGACGGGACAACGACGATCAAGGGCTGACAACCCTGCTCAGGGGTGCACCTCCAGCGGCCCGATGTCCACGGTGGCGCCCGCGCCATCGAACCGTGGGTACCCGGCGTGATCGTACGGCGTTGGCTCGGCGAGGTCCCCGTCGTCGTCTAGATCCGCGGCGTCGGCGGGCACCGCGGCGTTGCTCCCTACATCGATGCAGGTCGATCCGGCCACGAGATTGAAATTCCCGGCCGCTGCGTCCTGCAAGGGCGTGGCGCTGCATGCGACATTGCCGGTGCCGGTGAGCCCGCCCTCGATGCAGCTGTAGGTGACGCTGAGTTGAGGGTCGTTGGGTTCGTCGTCGATCTGGTCCCCACCCACGTCCGCGATGTTCCCCCAGACGATCGAGTTGACCAGGCTCGTGGTCGAGCAGGCGGCGGCGCAGCGGATCGAAAGAGCGCCACCGTTGGCGCTCGCCTGGTTGGCATAGAACAAACTGTTGGCGATCACCGGGAAGCTGTCATCGGCGTAGAGCCCTGCCCCGGTGACCGCCGTGTTGCCCTCGAAGATGCAGTTGGTCAGGGTAGGATCGCCGCCGGTGTTGTACATCCCACCGCCAAAGGAGGGCGCGGCGTTGCCGCTGAAGGTACAACTCACCACGGTTGGGCTGCTGAGGTTGTTGTTCATGCCGCCGCCATTGGAGGTGGCGGTGTTGCCGGCAAAGAAGCTCTCGGCGATCAACGGGCCGCCGAACTGGTTGTAGATCCCGCTGCCGGCGTTGTCGGTGAACCAGCAGCCCCTGACCAGGGTGGCGGCGTCAGCGTTCACCAGTCCCGTGCCGTCGTTGTTCACGAAACCGGAGTCGAGCACCGTGGGCCCGCCGTTCTCGATGCGCATGCCGGGCTCCTCGTTGGCCGAGAACAGGCAATTGCGAATGACCGCCGTGCTGTTGAGCACGTACATGCCGCTGCCGAGAGCGCCGCCCGCTTGCCCGCCAGCGGTGATGGTGAAGCCGTCGAGGATTGCGGTGGCGCCCACCCCGTCGGCGATCACCAGGTGGCTGTCGATGCCGGCGCCGCTCAGGATGCTCGGGGTTGCCTCTGGATCGCGTTCGGACCGCAAGCGCTCGTCACCGGCGAAGCCGCCGTAGAGGGCCACGTCATCGAGTAGCCCGAAGCTCGGGTCCGCCACGGTCGCCGCGTAGGTCCCAGCCGCGACCCAGATATCTACCGGACCAGCCCAGGCCGCCGCCGCCACCAACGCCGCGTGCAGGTCGAGCAGCGGCTCCTCCCAGCTGCTGCCGTCGAGCAACGCGCCTCTGCCGCCAGCGTTCACGTAGATCGTGTCCACGCAGATCGCCGGCGCGCCGTCGCAACCATAGAAGGCCTCGACCAGGCACCCGGCGGCGCACCCGTCGGCGTCCGTCGTGTTGCCGTCGTCGCAGGTCTCGGTGCCCTCGAGCAGATCGTTGGCACACAACTGGGTGCCCTCGCAGATCGGGCCGCAATGGGTATCGGTGGAGCTGATGGTGCCGTTGACCCCGGCACCGTCATCGCAGGCCTCGCTGCCCTCGGTGACACCGTTGCCACACAGCTGGGTCTCCCCGCACAACGGCCCGCAATAGGTGTCGACCAGGCTGACGGTGCCGTTGTCCACGCCGTCGTCACAGATCTCCGAGCCCTCGATGGATCCGTTGCCGCACAGCTGACCCATGTCACAGTCCGGCCCGCAAAACGTGACGGTGGTGCTGATCGTGCCGTTGTCGGCGCCGTCATCGCAGAACTCCTCCAGCGGGTTGCGCACGCCATCCCCACAGATGTTCGGCTGGCAATCGTTGCGGCAGGCGTCCTCGTCCACGCCGTTGCCGTCGTCACAGAGCTCGGCCCACTCGTTGTCCGGATCCACGACCTCGTCCTGACAGGTAGTGACCAGACACGAGTCGGTGGCCACGCATACACCGGTGTAGTCCGCCCCCGTTGTGTCCACCTCGGCCGCGCAGCGCTCGGTCCCCTCGCCGCGGCGGTAGCAGACGTAACCGAGCTCCACCTCTACGCGCAGCTCAGCGCCCGCCTCGAGGGTGATCTCGATCCGACCCCGGCCGAGGGCCTGGTCAGCCGCGTTGCGGGCCTCCACCCACAGCGTGGTGGTACGTTCCTCGGTGGCGTAGACCAGAAAATCGAAGGGAAAGGTGGAGCCGGCCAACTCGGTCGTCTGCAGGCTGTCGAGATCCTCTCCAAAGGCGATGGTGCCGGCTCCAGTCGCGAGCTCCTCCGGGTCCTCGACCACCAGGATGGCGTAGGGGGCGGGGGTCAGGCAGCCCGTCAGCCCGACCAGGGTGACGAGTGCGGCCCAGCCGAGGCGTGGGTGGCTCAGCGAAGCGGTGCGGCCGGGGTGGAGGTTCGTCATAGTTGAAATGACCCGCCGGTGGTGTCCGGCAGCTTGGTGGCGCTGTCGACGTAAAAGGCGACCCCCAGGGTGACGCCGGTGGCGATCGCCGTGCCGATGCCCGTCCAGATCCACCAGTGCTCATCCCATTCCGGCGGAACCTCGATCGCCTCGAGGCGCACCGGCAGGGTGACCGTCTTGCCCGGCTCCACGAAGACGTCGGAGGTCCACTCGAGAAAGCCCGCCTTGATCACCCGCAGGGCGTAGCGCCCGGGGGACAGGTCGTGGATCAACATGGGCAGCCGACCGACCTCCCGGTCGTCGAGGCTGACGGTGCCGCCGGTGACGTTGCCGGTCAGCACCACCGCACCGGGCTCCGCTGATTCGCTGAGCCCGAGCAACCGGCGGGTGGCGGACTTCATGGCCGGGGCGAGCTGCTCGCGCAGGCCGCGCACGACCTCGTACATGCGGTTGTCGATCGCCATGGTGCGCACGTCGATCAAGCGCAGGGAGATCACGAAGCTCTCCCCGAGCTTGCCGACCGTGCCGACCACCAGCTTGTCCGCCTCGAGGGCGAGACCCATCTCCGCGAGGCAGGCGGTCTCCCCGGCGCAGTTGTTGCGTAGCTCATCGAGCTCCGGGCCGACCAGGCGCACGATCTCGGGGCGGCCCATCACCATGGCGCCATCGACCTTGCGGATCTCCTTGGCGAGGATCGCGGCCACCTCCTCGCTGGTCTCGCGGGTGAGGCCCTCGGGGCGCAGGTCGAGCACCGCGAACAGGATGTCGCGCCCCTCTGGCAACATGAAGCGGGTGGAGGTCACGGCGCCGTCGTCGGCCCAACCGAACACCTCGGCGAGCAGGCCGGGCAACACCTCCGGGAGGCTCTCCAGGGTGGGGGTGCGGCGGGTGGCGTTGCCGCCAGCCGCGCCGGTTTCCACATCGAGGGTGCTGAGGCTGACGATGTACTCCTGATCGATGCGCCCCACGAAGCCGGTGAGGGCGAGGGTCGCCTGGACCGACCGAGCCATGGGCTGCGCGCAGGCGTCCCCTTTGCAAGTGAAGAGGTGCGGCGGTTTGTGTCGCCGCGCCCGCGACAGCACCTCGTCGACCCCGATCACCCGCAGGGTCGGTCGGGCGGCGAGCAACTCGGTGAGGATGGTGGTGACCGTCCGGGCGCCCTCCTCGGTGAAGTCGACCGCCCGCAGGTTCATCACCAGCACCGTGTCTTCGATGGGCACCGGCTCCACGCCCGCGGCGACCGATCCCTGGCCAGCCACGTCGACCGGGCCGAGATCGATGTGGACCTCCACCTCGCCGCCGACCTGCACCGGCGGGGGCTCTGGCTCGGGTTGGTTGAGGTCGAGCGGGATCTCGACCTCGGGGGCGGCCGCTGCCCCGCGTTTCTTTCTCTTCTTCTTGCCGCGCTTGCCCTTGGCCTGTTTGGACTTCACCCGGGCGACGGTCGGCCCACGGGCGATGGTTGGTCCGGCGGGCTCGGCCGGCTCGGCCGGCACGGTCAGCAGCAGGAAGGCGAGAACAGGGAACCCATACATCGCGTCACCGAAATCAGGAGGTCACATCATTATACCCGTTGGCGGATCCGTGGTCCCGTTCTCAAGAGCGTCTCGCCTGGTCGAGGCGCTCGAACATGCTAGCCGCCGCCGCCGCTGCGCCGGTGGCCTGGATCATGGAGACCGCCGTCGAGATTTCTTGGCAGAGGCTCTGCGCCTGATCGGCGGCTACGCCCTGGGCCTCGAGCCGCTTGGGCATCAAGCGCTCGAACACCACGCTCATCTCCTGCGGGGTGACGTCCCGGGCATCGAGACCCGCGTCCTTGAGGGCCAGGCGGATGGTGCCCCGGGCCTGGGGTCCGGTGAGCGCGGTCTTTTCGTCGAGCAGCATGCCGGCTCGGTCAAAGACTTCGTTGCGTGCGCTCATGGTGCGGGCGCCTCCTGGTCGAGGCGGCGGCGCATCCATTCGGCTGGGAAGAAGGTCAACCACATTAGGGTCACGGCGCACAGGGAGGCGATCGGTAGGGTGATGTCCATCACCAATATCGGCAGGTCGAGCCCCTGACGCAGCCAGAGGATCGCCCAAAAGATACTCATGGCGCCCGCCGACCCGAACCAGAACAGGTAACGGAAGCTCAACAGGCGGGGCACCAATCCCAGGCGCCAGCGCTTGTCGAACATCTGGTAGTGACGCCAGGCCTCATAGCAAGCCCACACCAGGCCGGCGGACATGCCGATATTCGAGGCCCAGTTGAGCAGCGACCGGGTGGTGCCAGCGAAGTTGACGTCGAAACCGGGGCCGGTGATTTGGTAGAGCCAGGCGCCGACCATCAGCAGGCTGGCGAGGATCGCCACTACCCGGGCCCAGGCGGCGTTGGGGCGGAACAGCCGGTAGTCGGCAAAGAACAGCGCCATCACCACCAGCGGGAAGGAGACTCCGACCACGGTACGCAACGCGGCCTTGAGATCCGGCGACGCGACCGCGCCGCTGCCAACGTCGGAGAAGTTCTCCACCGCGGCCACAAACCAGGTCAGCCCCCAGAGCGTCTCCGGGGCGCCCCGGGTCGAGCGCGACAACCAGAGCAGGCGCGCGCCGAGAAGGAGTTGGATGGAGCCGGCGACTCCAAAACAGATCATA
>JAUUZB010001156.1 GCA_030590185.1 Deltaproteobacteria bacterium | reverse complement strand
GGCGCCCGTGCCCTGCTGCTCGTGCGCGACCCACGGGACATCGTTGCTTCCTTTTTGGCGGTTGACGAGCGCGCCCGGGCGATCGGGGAGCTTGCCCAGGAGAATTCCTGGAGCCTGGCGCGGGCCGTCGCCTACATGAGGCCCTTCCTGGAGGCGATGTTCTCGGCGCAGGCGCACTTTCCGGAGCGAACGCTTGTGGTGCGCTTCGAGGACCTGGTGTCGCGGCCGGAGGCGGAGTCTCGCCGGATTTGCGAGTTTCTCTCCCTGACTTGGCAGGAGAGCATGCTGCATCCGGCCGTCCAGGAGTTGCACGCGGCCGCGAACATCGATCAGGTGTTCTACACCCGCGACGAGTTTTTTCGCGATCCCGATCCGGCCGCCGTGGGTCGCTGGCGTACGCGCCTCTCCTCCCGCGACGAGCTCACCGTGCGCGCGGCATTTGAGCGGGATGGAGACCTACGACGGCTAGGCTACGACCTGGCCTTTCGCGGTGAGCCGGTCGCGGCGCGCTGGTTGGCTCGCACCACGCTGTTGTCGCTCGTGGGATTGGCACTACTCGGGCCAGGAGCACGCCAGGGACGAGAGGCGGCACGAGGTTGGCTGCGGCTCGGTCAACGGGGCGCCCGGCGCCTCGCCGAGCTCACCCTCGAGGCGCTGCGCGAGGACGCCTGACTGATGCCCAAGCAGGAGGATCCCTACCGGGTATGGCACCCCTGGAGTCTGATGCCGGCGTTGCTGCGTGATGAGCGCCCGTTGATCGTGCGCGCCGAGGGGTGCAGCTTCTTCACTGCCGACGGCCGCCGCCTACTCGACGCCAGCTCTGGGCTCTGGAATGCCGTGGTCGGTTATGGGCGGCAGGAGGTGATCGAGGCGATCTCCGGGCAGCTCTCGGAGCTGACCTTCCTGTCCAACATCGGCCGCCGTTCCACCGTTGCCAATCGGCTGGCTGGCCGGTTGCTCGCCCACGCCCCGGCTGGGCTAGGCCACGTTGGGTTCTACACCACCGGGACTGCGGCCAATGAAGGGGCGTTGCTGCTGATTCGACAGTATTTCAAGCTCGTTGGTCAGCCTCAGCGGACGCGCATTGTATCGGTCGAGGGCGCCTACCACGGTTGCTCCCTGTTGTGCGCGGCGGTGGCGGGCGACCCCGACGATCTGCCTTGGCTAGAGCCCACGCCCGACGAGGTGGATCACATCCCGGCGCCCCGGGATGAACCGGAGGCGCGTAGATCCCTCGCCGCGCTCGAGCGCATCCTCGCCGCGCCTGAGGTTCCTGCGCACGCGGCCTTCATCTTCGAGCCGATCCTCGGCATGGGCGGGATCGTGATCCCCCCGGAGGGCTGGATGCGATCGGCGGTCGAGATCTGCCGGCGGCACGGCGTCAAGGTGATCGCCGACGAGGTGGTTACCGGGTTGGGTCGCGCCGGCTGTTGGTTCCTGTCCGCGGCAGCATCGCCGGACGTGATCGTGGTGGGTAAGGGTCTCGGCGGCGGCTACGTTCCGGTGGCCGCTGCTCTGCTGGCCTATGAGTTGACACAACCCTATCTGCGCGACGAGGAACCGGTCGACTTCAAGTACGGCAGCACCATGGATGGCTTCCCGGCTGGTTGTGCCGCGGCGCTCGCAGTGCTCGACCTCATCGAGGGGCAGAACCTGGTGGAGCGGTCGGCGCGTCTTGGTGAGGCGATCCTGCCCCGGCTCCAGAAGTTGGCGGGTCGTGGCATCGTCGGCGGGGTGCGCGGCCGAGGGCTCATGATCGGAATCGATCTCGTCGAGCCGAAGACCGGTGAACCGATGCAGGTCGATTGGGCAGTCCGCGTCACAGGTGCCCTTGCCGACGCAGGGGTGTTCATCCTGCGTAGCGGATCCACCCTAACCCTCTTGCCGGCGCTCACCATCAGCGATGACGAGCTCGGGGAGATCGTGGCGCAACTCTCTCGGGTTCTCAGCGATCCTCCATCGGCACCCATCGGGCGGGTGGGGCGTCGGATCGTCTCGCTGTTTCGGCCAGAGAAGAAGTAGGTGGGTTCAGCTGCGCTGAGCGATCATTCGCGTCCCGGCACCTCGCTGATCGTGAACCGTCGCTTGCCTCTTGGGCTGGTGGGGATGGCGTCGCAATAGCGCACTCGGATCTGGGCGCCCGGCAAGTGTTGGCGAAAGGCCTCCAGAGCCCGCGGCAGGGTCTGCTCGACGCGCCTCCGGTCGCCGACGATGCTCAGCGTGAAGGTCTTTGTCGTGTGTTGGACCATCTGAAATGCGGCCACGCCCTCGACCTCGTGGAAGAGGTGGGACACCAACTCGCCGTGGACGAAACCGCCGTTGGCGGTGATGAACAAGTCGCTCTGGCGGCCCTCGACCTGCTCGAACCGTGGGTAGGTGACACCGCAGGGACACTTCTCCCCTGGGGCGCGCCATCGGGCGACGTCGCCAAGGTCATAGCGCAGGAACGCGAAGCAGCGGTTCCAAAGATCGGTCACCACCACCCGACCCGGCTCTCCGGCGGCCACCGGTGCGCCCGCCTCGTTGAGCAACTCTACGATCACCGAATCGCACAGTATGTGCAGACCCCGATGGGACTC
>JAUUZB010000252.1 GCA_030590185.1 Deltaproteobacteria bacterium | reverse complement strand
GGACGGCGACTGCGCGTTTGGCGATACGTGCGAGTGCATGGATGTCGAGTGCTGGGTGACCCGCTGTAGCAGCCTGCCGTGCGATCCCTGTTCCTATCTCCAGGGCGACGACCCCGGGGCCATCTGCCACGAGGGTATCGGCGATATCGACTACCCGGTCTCGTCACCCAGCTGCACCGACGGCTCGGCCTGTTTCGGTGGTCTCGGCTGCCGCAAGGACGTGGGCGAGGGGTGCACCGTCGACGAAGAGTGCGGGACCCTCAACTGTGAATGTGCCGACCCAACCTGCGACGAGGATCTCAAACAGTGCGCCTGGTACGAGTGCCCGCCATGCACCTTCGTTGAGTTCGACAATTGTACTGGCTGGGTCCCGGCCGGGGGGCTGTGTGACGACGGCAACATCTGCACCCTCAACGACGCCTGCGACAATTTCGGTTCCTGCGACGGCGACTGGGACACCTGCGATGACGGCGTCGACTGCACCATCGACGGCTGCAGCGAGTCGGCGGGATGCGAGAACGTCCCCGATGACAGCGCCTGTTGGGCCGACGACAACTCGTGTCAATACTCGATCTGCGACGCAACGGCCGACTGCGTCACCACCTGGATAGACGGCTCCTGCTTCGACGACCCATGCGCCGTCGGGCAAACCTGCTTCGAGGGACGCTGCGAGGGCGGCACCTACATCGATGCGTGTGGCGACTACGAGATCTGCGGCGCCGAGGAGTGTGACGATGGCACCGAGAACAGCTACTTGCCGGACGCCTGCCGACCGGACTGCACCCTCCCCAGCTGCGGGGATCTCGTGGTGGACAGCGGCGAGATCTGCGACGCCGACCCGATGTGGTGTGACAACTGCGCCGAGCGCTCGATCAACCCAATCAACACCACACAGAATGACGTGCAGCGGCACGCGACGGTGGCAGATGACGGCGGGGATCCCGAGTCCGGGCTAATGGTGCTCGCCTGGGAGACCACGGTCGCCGGCGGCACCTCCGACATCGCGGCGCGGGTCTACTATCCGGCCATCTACACCGAAGGCTCGGGCTCCGACGAAATCCCGCAGGTCAGCGGCGCCATGCCCGGCAACGAGAGCTTCCCGGCCGTCGCCATGGACGGGTTCGGGACCTTTGTGGTGGCGTGGCAGGGCGAGGATGCGGCCAGCCTAAGTGTCTTCCTGCGCGCCTATTCGGTCGCGACCGGAGCCTCACCACAGGCGCTCGGCAGCATCGCGAGCTCGAGCTTAACCACCTCCAGCGACCAACACCGCCCGGCGATCGCCATGTCGCCGTGGGGGGATTTTGTACTGGTGTGGATCGATGACGAAGCCCCGTCGATCCAGGGGCAATACTTCGTGGGCGCGGATGCATCCGGTGTCATGCCGTTCGGGATGACCTTCTCCCTCGACACCGGCGGGCTACCAATCGGTCCCCCGGCCGTGGCGTTCTCCCCGACTAACGACGCCTTCGCGGTCTGCGTGGCGGTGGAGTACCCGTCAGCGCCAGACGGGACACTCGTACCCCAATGGGAGATCGGCTGCGAGTCCCTCTCCGTACCCACGCTTTCCAGTGACGGCCCCTTGTCCCTGGCCAGCCTCGCGCCCGTGAACGTGGGCCGGGACGGGGATCAGCTCAACCCAGACGTCGCCTTCACCGACGCCGGCTTGGTGGTGGTTTGGGAGAGCCACGACCCATCGAATGCCGAAGGCACCATCATCGGCCGGAGCTTCTCGGACACGTCCTTCTCCGCGATCAACGTCGAGACCCTGGTCGTTGGCACCACGACCGGCTGGCGCGTCTCGAACCCGAGCGTCGCCGGCGACCGCCTCGGCGGCCGCGGCGTGGTGGTGGCCTGGCAGAGCACGGCTCAAAGCATCATGGGCAGCGCCATCCTAGCGCGACGCTTTCACGCCAACCTGACAAACCCCAGCGCGACCTTGGTGGTGGCGGAGGATGCGGGAACCCTTTGGGCCATGCCCGCGGTCACCATCAACGCCCAGCAACAGTGGGTGGTCGCCTTTGATGACGGGGATGACGTGTACGGGGTGCTGTTCCAGGTCCCTTGAGCGGGAAGCCTCTGGGCGGTCGCGTCGCCGACGAGGTGTGACGCCGGCCGCTGGTCAATCGGCGAACGGATCCAAAGTACTGCGCCGGTCCCGCCGGAGCCGTCGCTGGCGCTTTGACCTAGCCGTCTTGGTCGTCTTGGTCGCCTTGCTCGACGCGCGGACGACCGACGTCGACTTGGCCTTTGATACGACCTTCGATTTGACAGGGGCCGCGACCCGGGCCTCCTCCGGGGGTACCGCAGGGGAGACCGCCGCTGAGCTCACCACCCGCGGCGTCGGCGCGGGCGGCAACGATGATCCAGACGACGCTGCCTCGGTCGGGCCGGCCCCGAGCCAGAGGGCCAGCACCACCGCGGCGGCACCCAGCACGCCGGCCGCAGCTCCACCGATCCACATCCCCCGGCGCGAACCAACGGCGCGCAGACGCCTGGGCAGCCTCGGCGTGCGGCCGGCTTCGATCTCGGTGAGCAGCTCTGCTACCTGCGCCATGGACTGGGGCCGCGCCTCCGGGTTCTTCTCGAGGCACCACATGATCAGCTGATCCAAGACCGGCGGTACCTCCCCCGGCCGCACCACTATCGGGCGCGTCGGGGTGACCAGAACGTGCTTGATCATCAAGTCGCTCCAGGTCTTGCCGTCGATCCCGGGCCGAAAGACCATCCGGCCCGCGGCCAGCTCGTAGAGGATCGCACCGAGGGCGTAGATGTCTGAGCGGTGGTCCGGCTCGGCCCCCTCGCTGTACTCTGGCGCCACGTACCCGGGCGTGCCCACGATCAGACCGGGCTCGGTTTTGAGCAAGGCCTCGCTCGCCTCGTCGGCGAGCTTAGCGACGCCAAAGTCGAGCAGCTTGACGAAGCGGTCCATGCCGTGACGCCGCGCCAAAAAAACGTTGGCCGGTTTGAGATCGCGATGCACGATGCCAGCGTCGTGGACCGCCTGCAGCGCGGCCGCGAGCTGTCGACCGATGTGCGCCACCTGAACCGCCGGCAGGCCCCCGTCCCGCTGACGCACGTCGGCCAGGGTTTCCCCCACGAGAAACTCCATGACGTAATACTTGTGGGTGCCCTCGGTGACGAAATCGGTGATCTCCACCACGTTGTCGTGGCGCACCCGGCACACCAACCGGCCCTCTTCGAAGAAACGTCGCACCGCGTCCCGATCCGCCACGTACCGTCGCAGCATCATCTTGAGGGCGACCCGACGACCCAGGGTCAGGTGCTCGGCCAGGTAGACGCTCGCCATGCCGCCGGTGCCCAGCAGATCCAAAATACGGTAGGAGCCGATCACCGTTCCGGGCGCCAGCATCTCCTCCTCGGCGCTCGGCGCGCTGAACCCGGGTGTGTCCGCGCCGTAGAGGCTGGTGCGCAACATCCGGCGCGAGTCACCATCGAGGTCGCGAAACTCAACACCCATGCCCGCCGGCAGGCGGGGGTCCGACTTCGGGCTCTCTGGATCGTTGGCCCACACCACGCACGCGGTGGCGGCCATCTCGAACCTCCCGCTGCCGTTGACCACGGACCAACGCAGCCGCAGCGGGGTTCCGGGCGCCAGGACCGGCGCGCCGTTCAAGAACATGCCGCCCTCGCTGAGGTTCAAGGACTTCCAGGTCCCAACGGGCTCCTCCTCTGACGTCACCGTCAGGGTCATGGGGATCCGGCGACTCGAACGCACGCCGGCATAGGCATCTGGAATTATCTTGGCGTCTTCATTGGGGATCATTGGACTGCACGACTCCGCAGCAGAGAACTGCAGGGGTCGTGCCAGGAGCCGCTGGGACTCGAGATTGGGGAGGTCAGGGGGGACCTCCATCGATGATGGATTAGCTAGTGGAAACAGGCAGTTGGTCAGTGCCCGAAGAGCCCCGCACCAGGGGAGATCCAACCGTCATACCACCCCGGTCCGGATTGGCGTCAGTGACGGTGGGTCTACTTCAACTCTGAAGCATTGGACCCGACGGTCCGCTCAGGACGGGGAAAGACCGCGCCAGCTCACCCGGCCACGGTCACGGTCACGGTACTAATCGCAGCCGATGTAACAGGTCGCCGCCGGCAGGGTCGACTCCGGCAGGGAGGTATCGCAGTCGTCACCGATGGCGATGTTGGGCGACCAGCTCCACTCATTGAAATAGAGCTCACCCACCAGGCTGCGTACGCCGCACAGATCGTGACTATAAAGGTGGGCGGTGCGCACGTAACGCGCCGTCTGCCGATAGATCATGGCGCAGCGCTCGCGGGGGACCTTGCTCGAATAGGAGAGCAAGGTGGTGTCGCTCGAGGTCTCGGTCCAGGTTTCGCTCCACAGCTCGGTCTGCCCAACGGTGTAGTTTTCGGTGATGCCCTCGGAGCCGCCGACGTTGTAGGTGACGCTCTCGGAGGTCGCGGCGCTGTAGGCGGGTTGGGAGCTGAGGGTCGACGGGGAGGAGGGGGAGTAGGTACCGGAGACGTTCTCGCTCTGGGAGTCGGTGGTGACGCTGCCAAAGGCGGTGGAGGAGGACTCGTTCTCGGTGAGGTGGGAGCCGCTATCGACGCTGGTGCCGGAGCTCACGCCGTTGGTGTCGGAGGTGCGACCGCCGACCGTGGCGCCGACCGTGGTGCCGACCTTGCCGCTGACCTTGGCGATGCCTGGTATCGAGCCCTCGGCCCCGACCTCGGTGGTCACCGACCCCGAGACGTCGCCGAAGATCTCGTCCATCTCCTGGGTGAACTGCTCTTCGCTGCTGCCCTCGACCACGTTCCAGCCCCAGTCGCTGCCGGTGGTCGACGCGAAGCTGACGTCGTTCGACTCCGAGGAGGTATAGGATGTTCCGTAGGTTTCGCTGGAGCTCTCGTATTCGCTCAGGGAGAGCGCGTCGGTGTTGGTGGTCGACACGGTGTTGGTGACCCCCACCCCCTCGGACCAGGTGCTGTTCGAGACCGAGCCGTGGGACTCCATGAAGCTGGTGTTGACCCCGACCGACACGCCCCGTTGCCGGCTCTCGGTGTGGCTCTCGGCGTAGCTGACCACCGTGCCGATACCGCCCACGATCGGACCGTGCACCGCCAGGGGCTCGTACAGCTCACCGAGCTCACGGTTGCCGGTGTAGCTGAAGGCCAGGGGCCGGACCACCGGCACCGGCAGGCCGGTGAAGTAGGTGTTGTCGTTGGCGTCGATGGCGGTGACTCGAATTGAGACAATTGCCAGCTCCACGTCATCCGGGAGCCTGTTGAAGACCAGGATCTCGTCGGCCACCCAGGTAGGATCCCCGAGACGATCGACGGCGCCGGTGGCGGGGTGCGTGAAGGTCACGTAGTCCGGACTGTTGTTGGCGGTGCTGATCTCGTAGACGAAGTAGGCCGGCTCGAACCCGACCGCCTCCACCTCGAGGATGTAGGGCAAGCCGCCAAAGACGCGCAGGGCCGGGCTGTCACACTCGGCGGTCTTCAGATCGCCGGCGGTGTTCGCGCCGGTCACCGGCTCGAGCTTGGTGATCAGGATCGAAGGCTGAATCTCGAGGGCGATCTCTACCGGCAATGAATCCTGGGTCACAAAACCATCGTTGTGGACGTTGATCGCCCGCACCGTACCCTTGAAGGTTCCGAGGGCGCGGCCTTCGCTCTGGAACGGAATCAGGTAGGGACCAAAACGGTTGAGACGCAGGACCTGCTCGAGCACCACCGCCTCGCCATCGGACTCCTCGGTCTCGTCGGTGCTGTCGGTGGCCTCCGGGAAGGGACCTTCGCTCACCGGCGTGACTCGAAAGGCTGCGACCTGCTCGGGGATGGCGTTGCCGTTCTCATCCTCCCAGACATAGGTCCCCTCAAGCTCGAGCTGGGTCACCCCTTCGCTCGGCGCCAAGAAATTCGAGCCGTAGAAATTGAGGGACTGACCGATCACGACCTGGTCGACCTCGATCCCGGTGACGTGGGGCGCGGTGTTCGGCGCGGGGTCGGCATCGCCGCAGCCGACGCTCACCAAGATCAACCCACAAAGAATCGGAAAACAGGAATATGGAGAAGGGCGACGCATCGCTGAAGCTCCTGGGTCGTTTGTCAGCTCGGCTTCCCCGCACGCCAGGGGCGATCAGGGACAACTCTCCTAGCTGTCTGATTATCGGTTGTTCGGCCGGTTAGTTGCTAGTCCGTCCGGCATTTGGCCGAGTTGTGTCTCACCGCGTCATTGCGGTATGAACCATGGCGCAGCGTGTCAATGAGGAAGGGAGGTCACGTGCCGAAGGCTGATGTGGATGTGATCGTCGTAGGCGCCGGGATCGGCGGCCTGCAGCTCGGCGCCCTGCTCGCCGCGGACGGCAACCGGGTCCAGGTGGTGGAGAAGATCCAGCACGTGGGCGGGCGGGCCTCGGTGTGGGAGAAGGATGGCTTCCTGGTCGACAACGGCATCCACCTCATCCGC
>JAUUZB010000570.1 GCA_030590185.1 Deltaproteobacteria bacterium | reverse complement strand
GGACCAGCCAGATCTGCATGCCCGGGATGACCGTCGCCGCCAGCCCGATGATCAGCATAAAGGTCCGCCGACGAATGGCGAAGCGCAGCAGGGAGAGGGAGAACTCCTTGGCGTCATCCAACACCTGCTCGCGCTCAGGCCACGCCTCGCGCGGCTCGGTGTAACCGCTGGCGGTGTTGAACAGCCTATTGAAGGAGCGCACCACCTTTTGCCGGTCAAACAGCGGGAAGAGCACCGACCAGCCGACCTTGAGGACCGTCTTGCGGCGTCGTGCCGCGGCTGCCTCGGAGTCGGTGATCTGCTTGAGCTCGGCCTTGAGGGCAACGTTCTCGCGCTCGAGATGCTCCAGCTCGGGATTGGGGTCGGTCATGGCGGGTCCGCTTCCCCTCGGGGATTGAGTGCCAACAACTACCCGGCGGGCCGGGTCGGATCTATACTTCAGATTGAGAGCGGATATTATGTCGGAGAACGGTTCCTCGTCCAAGCAACGCCGCAGCGGCCGGCGCGAGGCGTTACACGCCGCCTACCGCGCCGTGCGCGACACGGTGCAATTCACCCGTGGCCGGCTCGAGCTCGACCCGAACCGGGACATGAGCCGCGGGCAGCGCTTCCTGGCCGCCAACCTGCGGGTCATCTTCTTGACCCTGCGCCTCGACGTCTACCGCCGACTCGAGCTGCACGCCCAGGCCCTGACCTTCAAAACCCTGCTGTCGATGGTGCCCTTGTTCGTGGTGGTCTTCGCCATCCTCAGCGGCTTCGGGGGCGGGCTCGAAAAGGCCAACCAGGACATCGTCGAGTACGTCATCGGCTACCTCTCCGGCTCGGCGCAGCTGCAGCAGGAGATCGCGAGCTACATCAACACCAGCACCATCCGGGACGCGGAGCTCGGGGCCCTGACCATCGTCATCCTAGTGCTGACCGTCATGTCGCTACTCTCCCACGTGGAGAACTCCTTCAACGCCCTGTTCGGGGTGACCTCCCGGCGTTCGGTCGGCGTGCGCCTGCTCACCTATTGGGCCCTGCTCACCCTCGGCCCCCTGTTGATCCTGGTCTCCGTGGCGCTGACCGCGGCGCTCCAGACCTCCGGCTTCGCGGCTCGGGTCGAGAGCTTCGGCACCGCCGGAGACCTGGCCATTCGCTCCACCCCGTTGTTGGTCACCTGGGTCGCCTTCACGGTCATCTACCTCACCGTGCCCAACACGCGGGTGCGGGTGGTGCCGGCGGTGCTCGCGGCGTTGGTCGCCGGCTCCCTGTGGAACTTCGCCAAGTTCTTCTTCGCCTGGTACGCGCGCAACAACGTCACGGTCCAGGATATTTATGGTTCCCTGGCCGCCTTCCCGATGTTCATCTTGTGGGTCTACATCTCCTGGGTGTTGATCCTGGTCGGGGCACAGCTCTGTTACGCTTTCCAACACGCGTCGACCTACCAACCGGAGGCGGCCGGCATGACGCCGAGCCACACCTCGCGCGAGCGCGCCGCCTGCCTCATCTTCTACGCCGTCGCCCGCGACTACTGTCACGACGCACCGCCAACCCAGGTGGCGGCCGTGGCGCAACGGTTGGGGGTCCCGGGACACCTCCAGGAACGCACCCTGACCGACCTGCGGGAGGGCGGCTTCGTGGTCGACACCGCCGGCGGCGGCTTGGTGCCGGCCCGCGATCTGCAAAGTGTCACGGTGGCCGATCTGTTGGAGTTCGTTTGCCATGAGGCAGGACACAACCCGGTACTCACCGCCGAGCACTCCGGACGCTACTTCGACGACCTGATCGAAGCGATCGACGAGCAACGCCAACGGATCGCGGGCGGCACCACCTTCCGCGAGTTGGTCGAACGCCTCGACCCCCCCGCCGCCGAGGAGCCCCCGGGGGCGGCGGACACACCGAGCGAGCCCAGCCTGGTCGCCCTGCGCGGCAACGAGGACTGAGGATGAAGGGGATTCGCCATGGGCGACGAAGATAAAACCGCGACCGAGGGAAATCCCAAAAAGAGCGACAGCCAGGAGCTCGAGGCGCCGGCGACGGATGAGCTAAGGGCACCAGAGTACTACCTCAACCGCGAGCTGACCTGGCTCAACTTCAACCGCCGCGTCCTGCACGAAGCCGAGGACAACCGCACGCCGTTGCTGGAGCGGCTGAAGTTCCTCTCGATCGTGAGCTCGAACCTGGACGAGTTCTTCATGAAGCGGATCGGCGGCCTCAAGGTCCAGGTCAGCGCCGGCATGCTCGCCCTCACCGTCGACGGCCGCACCGCCGAGGAACAAATCCAAGAGTGTTACGACGTCATCCGCGACGTCGAAACCCGCAAGCGCGATCTCTTCGAACGCCTCTCCAACCAACTCGACGCCCACGGCATCGCCGTGGTGACCTACGACGCCCTCACCGATAAAGAGCGGGAGCTTCTGCGCGAACACTACATCAGGAACGTCTTCCCGTTGGTGACGCCGCAGGCGATGGACCCGGCCCACCCCTTCCCCTTCGTCTCCAACCTGTCGATCAACCTGTTGGTTGGTTTGCACTATCCCGGCGACACCACGCCCCTGATGGCGCGTCTCAAGGTGCCGACCTCCGGTGGCATCTCGCGCTTCCATCCGGTCGGCCGGACCCTCACCTTCGTGCCGCTCGAGGAGATCATCGCCAACAACCTGGACCTCCTCTTCCCGGGCATGACGGTCGACAGCTGCGACCTGTTCCGGGTGACCCGCAACGCCATCACCGAAAGCAACGAGGAGCAGGCCGACGACCTGTTGGCGATGATCGAGTCGGAGCTGATCGAACGACGCTTCGCCCCCATCGTCCGGCTGCAGGTGGCGACCGGCATGAGTCAGGACCGTCGCGAGAGTCTCGCGGCGGAGCTCGACATGGACGAGGACTCGGACGTCTTCGAGCTGAGCAGCCTGATGGGGATGCGGGATCTGATGGAGATCGCCCAGCTCGACATCCCGAGCCTGCGCGATCCGCCCCACCACCCGGTTGATCACCCGGCCCTGGTGGCGGACCGTGACATCTTCGGCATCATCCGCGAGCAGGGCTCGCTGCTCCTGCACCACCCGTACAACGGCTTCTCCTCATCGGTGGAGCGTTTCCTGCGCGAGGCGGCCCAGGACCCACTGGTCGGGGCGATCAAGATGACCCTCTACCGAACCTCGGCCGAATCGGCGGTGCTCCAATCCCTGATCGACGCGGCCCGCCGCGAGAAGCAGGTGGTGGTGGTGGTCGAGCTCAAGGCACGCTTCGACGAGGGGGCCAACATCGGCTGGGCCAACCGCTTGGAGGAGGCCGGGATCCACGTCACCTACGGCGTGGTCGGCCTCAAGACCCACTGCAAAACGATCCTGGTGGTGCGCCAGGACCCGGACGGGCTACGACGCTACGCCCACCTCGGCACCGGCAACTACCACGCCGGCACCGCCCGCCTCTACACCGACCTCGGCTTGTTGACCTGTGACGACGCCATCGGTGAGGATTTGACCGAGCTGTTCAACTACCTGACCACCGGCTTTCGACCCAAGCGCAAGTACAAACGCCTGTTGGTGGCGCCCAAGCTGCTCAAGCAGGCCTTGCTGCAAAAGATCGATCGCGAGATCGAACGCCACAGCGAGGAGTCCCCGGGCCTCATCCAGATGAAGATGAATGGCCTGGAGGATGTCGACATCACCCACGCCCTGTACCGCGCCTCCCAGGCGGGGGTGACGGTCGACCTGATCGTACGCGACACCTGCCGGCTGCGGCCCCAGGTCCCGGGTCTCTCGGAGAACATCCGGGTGATCAGCATCATCGGACGATTTCTGGAGCACGCCCGCATGTTCTACTTCCGCAACGGCGACAAGGAGGAGTTCTACATAGGCTCCGCCGATTGCATGAAGAGGAATCTAGAGAGCCGGGTCGAGTCGGTGGTGCCGGTTCGCGACGAGGCCCTGCGCAGCCATCTGCGGCGAATTCTAGATGTCCAACTCGCCGACCGCCGCTCCGCCTGGGAGATGCAAGCCGACGGGACCTACGTGCCACGCGAGGCTCCCGAGGATAAGGAAGCGCGCAGCAGCCAGGAGATCCTGATCGAAGACGCCGAGGCCGCCTACAAAGAAGCCACGCGACTGCGCAAGCGCAAACCCAAGGGGGTGGCACGGCGGCAGGCGCACTAGTGCCGCGGCTGGGGCGTAGCTGGGGCGTAGTTGGGGCGAAGCTGGGGCGAAGCTGGGGCGTAATGGGCAGGTACGTTCTATTCCCGTTCGCCCTGAGCCGCGTGCGCAGCGCGCGTGTCGAAGGGCCCTTCGACTCGCTTCGCTCGCTCAGGGTGAACGGAACTTACGAAGCAATTCGCTCGCTCAGGGT
>JAUUZB010001119.1 GCA_030590185.1 Deltaproteobacteria bacterium | reverse complement strand
TCTCCTTCGCCTCGAACCTCACCCAGTACTCGGCGATCCGCTACGACCCATTTCGGCGGGTGCGCAACAACGCGCGCCAGTACCTGAGCCTGCGCTTGCCCGAGGGCGCCCGGCTCACCCACTCCCTGATCGATGGCAACCCAGTACGGCCGGCACGCAAACCAGACGGTGGCGCCTTGCTCTTTCCCCTGCGGCAGTCGGAGCGACTCGGCGCCGGCGGCGAGCGCTACCATTGGGTGCGCGAGGGGGAGACCCTCAGCGACATCGCCAACTTCTATTACTCCGATCCCGACGCCTGGCGCCGGATCCTGGAGGCCAACGCCGGGGACGTCTACTCCCACCGTGACATCTCGCCCGGCCAGCGGCTGCGCATCCCCCTCGACGCCCAAGTGGAAGAGAGCAGCTTCGTGATCGAGCTGGCCTACAAGCAGCGGCGCGATCCCCTGGGGCTCGTCGGTCGCCGACGGGTCGATCTGCCGGAGGTCGACATCGACGTCACCAAGGTCACCTGGCACCTCTACTTCCCGAAGTCACTCGACCCGCTCTCCTTCGCCTCGAACCTCACCCAGTACTCGGCGATCCGCTACGACCCATTTCGGCGGGTGCGCAATTTCCTGCGCCGGGCGTTCATCATGGATGATGCCTGGGCCGGCGGCCGCTACCGCAGCATCCTCAAGCAGCGCAAGGAGATCTACCAACAGGAATTCCAGAAGAAGGCGGGCGGCTCCGTGGTCCTGGCCAGCTTCCCGTTGGTCGGGCAACGATACCGTTTCAAGCGCCAGCTCTCCGGTCACGAGACGCCCACCCTCACGGTCACCTACGCCACCCGTGGCATCGGCAGCGGCCTCAAGTGGCTGAGTTTCCTGGTTGCGGTCTTGCTGACGGCCCTGGTGTTGTGGGGGCCCGCGGATCGCCGGCGTTGGGTGGCCGCCGCCATCGGAGTCATTGTGCTGCTGGTCCTCGCCCACTACTTCCTTGGGCTGCACCGTCGCATCCTGTGGGGAATCGACGCCGCGTTACTCATCGGTTGGGGGCAGCTGCGCTTGCCCGCCTGGTGGCGGTGGCTACGGGAACGACTGCGTGAGCCTTGGCTGTGGGTCTCCTGGTTGCGCCTGCGCAATCTGTTGGCGGTGATCGGGCTGTGCGTCGTCTTCGGGGTGTTGGTCAACGTTCCGTTGCTGCTCTCCAGCCTCGGCGGGGTGGCGCTGATGATCGCCTACGTACGGGCCCGAAAAGGCGCGGAGCGTGGCGACCTGGAGGTGCAGCATGCATAGCCTCAGCATTCTCCTCCTCCTCGGGCTCGCCACCCCAGCCAGCCTGTTCGACAACAACGACGCCGATTTTGCGGAGCTCTTCCTCGACGAGGATCAGGCGGCCGCGGAGGCGGCTGCTGATCTCGAGGCGGACAACAACTTCAAGGCGATCATGCAGGGCAACATGGTCAACCAGGCGCCCCGCCGAGCGCGGCATGCGATGCCCTCGGTCACACCGTCGACCACCGCCCTGCTGGCGCCGCCCGCGGCAGGGGTGCCGGTCGCCGAGGTCAGCCTCGCCGAGTACACCCGCGTCCGGGACGCGCTCGCCCGCCTGGAGGAGGAGGCCAGCCGTCCCCTGGCGCCGCCGGTGGTCCTCGGCGCCGCCACCTACACCGGCGAGGCGCGAAGCGACAGCCTCGCCCTGCGCCTGAACCTCCAGGTCACCTTGGGTGCGGCGGATCACTGGAAAACCGTGCCGGTGGCCGGCGACAGCGTGGTGGTGGTGAGGGCCCGCGCCGCGGGTCGCACGATCCCGCTGTCGGTGCAGAACGGTTACCACGTCTGGGTCACCCAGCGCACCGGCGAGGTCTTCCTCGAGTTGGACCTGTTGGTGCCCTCGCGCTCACCCCGCGGCTCCATCGAGTATGATTTTCTCATCCCGCGCACGCCGGTGACGCGTCTGGTCTGCACCTTCCCGGTGGCGGGCCTCGAGCCCAAGCTCAAGTCGGCTGTCCGCTCCGAGATCACCTCGACCGCCAGCACCACCCGTCTCGACGCGACCCTGCGGCCCACGGCTCGGGTACACATCGTCGGCTTTCGGGATTTGGGCGAGGCGGCGGATCGGGAGGCGAAGATCTACGCCGAGAGCCTGAACCTGCTCTCGATTGATGAGGGCTCCTTAGATCTGTTCACGGTCATTCGCTACAACATCCTCTACGGCGGCACCAAAGAGTTCGAGATCCAGATCCCGGAGGGGATGAAGGTCGTCGACGCCGACGGGCAGGGGGGCTTCGACTATCGGGAGCGGACGGTCGACGGCGTCCACACCTTGCTCGGTGAAACCACCTTCCCGATCCGCAACAACTACGAGATCTCCCTGCGCCTGCACCGCGAGATCGACAAGAACGGTGAGAGCTTCACCGCGCCGCGGCCGCGGGCGCTCGGGGTGGAGCGGGAGCACGGTTGGCTCGGGGTCGAGATCACTGGCAAGCTCGAGCTCAAGGAAGAGGCCGCCGAGCAGGTCGCCAAGGTGGACGTCCGCCAGCTCCCCGCCGACATGCTCGACAGCGCGGTCAGCCCGATCCTCAGGGCCTACCGCTTCCACGCCCCGGACGCGCGGGTGCAGCTCGCGGTGCAACGGTTGCCTTCGCTGGAGCCGGAGTCCGGCTCGG
>JAUUZB010000605.1 GCA_030590185.1 Deltaproteobacteria bacterium | reverse complement strand
GTGGAGCTGCCGGAGGAGTGTGCCGGTCTCGACGTAGGGGGGGGGGACTGCGGGACCCTCGGGTACGTACCGGGCCCGTTCGTTTGCACCGCTGGTTGCGTGCTCGACGACTCGGTCTGCCACCCGGCGGATTGCGGCAATGCGATCCAGGAGCTGGAGGAGGAATGCGATCGCTACGACGTTGGGGGTGATAGCTGCGAGGATCTCGGCCTGGGGCCTGGCACCCTGGTTTGTTCCGCGGATTGCACGCTGGACGTTAGCGGTTGCACCGGCTGTGGCAACGGCGTCATGGATGGCGACGAGATGTGCGACGGTCTGGATTTGGGTGGTCGCAGTTGCGTGGGTGGTCTCAGCTGCACGAGCGCGTGCATGCTGGACGCCAGCGCCTGCACCCTGCCGAGCGCCGGCGATGGCTCCGACGGCGCGCTCGATGTGAGCGCCACCACCACCATCGGTCAAGCGGGCGGGGCCGCCTTCTCCGTGACCAGCATGGCCGCCGCGAGAGTGGTGGTGTGTGTTTCGCCGGCACTACAACCCGGCGAGGGCGTGTTGCTGATCAACCTGCAGGGCGGTGCCGTAGATTGTGGATCCGTGGGCGTCTTTGAGACCAAGGTCGTGGCCTCGGTCGACGATACGGAGGTGGTCTTTGGCACCCCGATCCAGGGCGGCTACGGCGTGGCCGGCGACAACAGTGAACTGTCGGGGCAAACAATCGTGCTCCAGCGGATTCCGAGTTTTTCGCGGGTGCACATCCTCAACGGCGGGAACCTGACCGTCAATCCGTGGGATGGCGCTCGCGGTGGGGTCCTGGCCATGCGCGTCGCCGACGAATTGGTCATCGATGTCGGAGGGAGGCTTCACGCCAATGGTCGCGGCTATCGGCCGGGTCAGGGCTACGCCAACAATGGCAGCCAGCACGGCCGCCAAGGGGAATCGATCTGCGGTAACCCCCAGGCCGCTGACGTCACCCCGAACGATGGCGGCGGCGGCGGTGGCCGGTACATGGACACCAGCGACGACTGTGGGCAGGGCGGCGGTGGCGCCGGCTATGGTGAGATGGGTACCTGGCAGGATTTCACGTCGACCTGCGCGGGAGAGGGAGCCGACAACCCGGCCCACAACGGCGGCGGTACCTACGGCAGCGCCAACCTCACCGCCCTGTTGATGGGCTCGGGCGGCGGAGGGGGCGCCACGGACGACCATTCCGATTCCTCCGGGACCGGCGGGCCGGGGGGCGGCGTGATCTTGATTTTTGCCAACCGGGTGGTGATCGAGGGAGCCCTCACCGCCCGGGGGGGAAACGGCACGCAGGGCACCGACACCTCCGACAGTGGCAACGGTGGCGGCGGCTCCGGTGGCGTCATCTTTCTGCGGGCCGGCCACATCGAGGGCGCTGGCGTCATCATTGGGAGTGGCGGGACGGGGTCGGCATCGGCTGGGAGCTGGAACAGCGGCGGCGGCAACGGCGGCGTAGGTAGGATCAGGATCGATTTCCACACCGCCGCTGGCCATCCCTTTGGCTCCCCGGACGCGGGGGTCTTTGTCGAGAGTTTGGTGGACCCGGACCCGGGGTTCGTCGGGCTCTACTTGCAGTAGCGGGCGGGCCGATCTACGGGCTGTTGCGGGCCAACGCCGGCCCGGGCAGGAGCAGGACATCGTGCATCTCATCCTCGCGAGTCTTTTCCTTTTCGCCCCCGGGCCAGAATTGGCCCAGTCCTATTGCGAGACCCGCGCTTTCCACGCCGCCTTTCGTGCCCCGGAGTTCACCCTCAACCTCGAGGGGCAGTACGACGCCCGGTTTTCGTTGAGCTCCCTGAGGCAACTTCCCGTGGACCTTCCCGGGATCGGTGCGGCGATCGCCACCCTGGGTTGGGGCGGCGAGCCCTGTCTCTTCGTTCAGCGCGGGACGACTCTGTTGCGTCTCTGTTTTCAGACACCCGCCATGGCGGCCGCCAAGCGGTCGATGACCATGCAGATGATGCCGGGGCCGGAGGCCGCCGCTCCACCCCCCGGGCCTGAGCGCGGGTTCATCAGCGCCTTTGAGGCCGAGGACCGTGCCGCCCTCGTCCGCCATCGCTTCTCACGGACCGCGGTGGAGGTGGTGCAACGGCTCGATGGGGGCGAGGTCGTGGGCGTTACCCGTCGGGCCCGGGTCGCGGCGATCCGAGCTGCGATCAACGGGGAACGTCATTTACTCGACGGCCAGCGGTTGCCGGCGGCCCTCGGGGATGAGGTCGTCGTGCGGATCATCGTCGAGGCGCGCGAGACCCGCTGCGCGCTCAACGCCCTGGTCGAGCGCAGCGTCGATCCCAAGGAGCTCTCCGCGACCCTGGAGCAGGGCCCGACCCGGTGGACCGGCGTGCGCGATGGCGCCAGCCTGCGGTTCGATCTCGGCACCATCACGAGCCTGCGCCGGCACCGCTATCGGATCGAGGTGGACGGTAAGCGCCTGAGCGGAGAGCTGCTCCACCGCTACGGACAACCGGGCGAGGCACGCCTGCGCGGTGGTACCGAACAAACCGCCCTGCCGCCGCCCCGGGGGCTGACTACCGCCGCCCTGCGCGAGCAGGTCCTCAGGGAGATCGAGGCATCCTACGATTCGGACCGCCATCGGCTCGGTGTCGCCTGGCTGCAGCCCGGCCTGCGTGCTGAGCTCAGACGCCGCCGAGGGCTCGACGCCGAGAAGCTGGCGTTGGCGGGGGCTCCGCCCGAGCGGGTATTGCTCCACCGCCGCGGACCGGCAATTGGGGACCGACACCGCACACCCTTGCGGCATGCGGCTCTACGGCTCAGCGGACCCTACGCCGACACCTGGAACAACCGCGGCGCCGGACCGGATGTGATCTGGGAGGATGACCTCGCCTACTCCCTGTTCTCGGCGATGCGCTTTGGTGGTGACGACGCGGCACGGGTCGAGCGCTGGGCTGGTTTTCTCGCCGCACAGATCGCGAAGCAGGCCGAGCCGACCCACTGCACGCTCTCGAAGAACCGTCAGTGCGCCATCGACACCGAGTCGGCCGAGGGACATGCCTGGGCCTTGCTAGCCTTCGACCGTTTGGCCGCCGGCGGGGACCGCGAGGCGGGAGCGGTCGCCGCGCGGATCGTCGAGCACCTCGGCCAACACCATCGCACCGGCGCCGAGCGCGCCGATGCGAGCGCCGGCTGGGCTTGGCAGGCCCGGGTGCAGGAACAGCTGCTGCTCGCGACGGCGCTGCGCCAGCACCCCGGCGTGGCGGCAAACCTAGTGGCGGCGGCCGAGAAAGAGCTGCTCGGGCTAGTCGAGCGCGGCTACCCGCACCTTCGGCTGGGGGTCATGGCCGACCTCCACGACTACCTGAGCGGGTCCGCCTTTCTGCTCGGCGTGGCGCCCTGAGGCGCGGGCGAAGGCAACGGGTGCGGCCGCGGGCCTCGGCTCCGGTCAGTCCTCGATGTCCGAATGATCCAGTGGCGCGAACCAGGGCAGCTTGCGGATCAGATCGGCGTTGCGACGTCTGCCCGCGTAGTCGTCGATGATCTCCGCCGAGAGATGGTCCTGGGGACCAAAGGTGATCACCGGCTGACCGTCGCGCAACACCGGCGCGCCCTTGTCGTCGCGCAGGACCGTATACTCCACCACCCCGTTGGCCGGCTCGTTCTGGTCCGCCACGAAGCTCTGCATCAGATCGCCGACCATCTCCTTGGACCACATCGCCGCGGCCACCTCAGAGTTTACGTGGGCGCTCAAGAAATCGAGGTTGTAGGTGGAGACGATGCTCAGCTCGTCGTCGATGAAGGCGCACTTGGCGTGCAGCTTGCGCTGGCCGGTGGCCACCAGGATCCGTAGGTTCGGGATCTTGGTCATGAGAAAAGGCCAGTCCTCGAGGAAGAAGGCCTGGGTCATGGCGCTGTCGGTGGACAGGGGGCTGTTGGTGCCGATGATGATCTCGACCCCGCGCTCCCCTGCCTCGCCGAGCGCCAGGATCATGTCATCGGTGAGGACCACGTAGGGATTCTCGATGACGATTCGTGTCTGGGCATTCTCGACCATGGCGACTAAGGCCGGGTTGATCTCGTCGAGCGGGGTGCCGGCGACGGAGGTCTTGTCGAGGATGCGCACCTCGGCCGAGTGGTTCTCGGCCGCCGGATCGAAGCGGCCCTGGGCTCCCTTGTGCTCGACGCAGGTGACCAGCTCGGCGGCGAGCTCGCGCAGCTTGTCCATC
>JAUUZB010000461.1 GCA_030590185.1 Deltaproteobacteria bacterium | reverse complement strand
CCGGGCGCAGCGCGGCGGTGACAGCAGGCCATGGCGGACAATCGATCAGCCGTCAACTCGCCCGAGAGGCCCGACAGTGACCGCAAACGCGGCGCTAAGTAGAGTTGCGGCCCCGTCCCGATCGCGATAAATCCTCTGCCCGCATGTCTGACCCCATATACCGCCGCGTTCTCCTCAAGCTCTCCGGGGAGGCCCTACAGGGCGAACAGGGGTATGGCATCAGCCTTCCGGTCATCGAATCCATCGCCGCCCAGGTACGCGAGGTGCACGACCTCGGGGTGCAGATCGGTGTGGTCATCGGCGGCGGCAACATCTTTCGCGGGGTCAAGGCCTCGGCCGATGGCATGGACCGGGCGAGCGCCGACTACATGGGGATGCTCGCCACGGTGATGAACGCCCTCGCCCTGCAGGACGCCTTCGAGGACGCCGGCGTGCACACCCGGGTGATGACGGCGCTCGAGATCCGAGAGGTGGCCGAGCCCTACATCCGACGCCGGGCGATTCGCCACCTCGAGAAGGGTCGGGTGGTGGTCTTTGGCGCCGGCACCGGCAGCCCGTTTTTTACCACCGATACCGCCGCCGCCCTGCGTGGCGCCGAGATCAGCGCCGAGGTCATCCTCAAGGCGACCAAGGTGGATGGCGTCTACGACAGCGACCCCCAGACCAACCCGGACGCTAAGAAATTCGATCGCCTCGCCTACATCGACATCTTGCGTCAGAACCTGAGGGTCATGGATTTGACCGCGATCTCGATGTGTCAGGACAACGACCTTCCCATCCAGGTGTTCAACCTGACCCGCCCTGGTAACATCCGGCGGGTGATCTGCGGCGAGAACGTGGGTACGGTCGTCTCAGCCGACGGTTCAGGGCCGAGTTGAGTATCACGGGCCACAGCCCAAACGGTACAATGAGGAGAATGGCGTCATGAGCATCCAAGACGATATTATCGACGATTTCAATGATTCGGTTTCGAAGAGCAACGAGTCCCTCAAGGGTAACTTGGGTCGTCTTCGCACCGGTCGGGCTAGCATCTCGGTCCTCGACGGCGTGCGGGTCGACTACTATGGCCAAAAGACGCCGCTCTCCCAATGCGCCAACCTCGCGGTGCCGGACGCGCGGTTGATCACCATCAAGCCCTTCGACAAGAACCTGATCACGGAAATCGAAAAGGCGATCACCACCGCCGACCTCGGTCTCAACCCGCAGAACAACGGCGATATGATCCGGGTGCCGATCCCCTCCCTCACCGAGGACCGGCGCAAGGATATCGTCAAGCAGGCGCGTAGCCGTTGCGAGGAGGGCAAAATCGCCATCCGCAACGCCCGGCGTGACGCCAACGAGATGCTCAAGGGCGCTGAGAAGGACAAGGATATCTCCGAGGACGATCTCAAGCGGGCCCTCGACCGCGTCCAAGAGGCGACGGACAAGGGCATCAAGGAGGTCGAGGAGATCATCAGCCAGAAGGAAAAAGAGATCCTGGAGGTCTGAGGATCCCCGGGATTTTCCATTGGCTCGTTCGAGCGCCGTCTTCCCCCTCGTTCTCATCGTGACCGATGCCTGACGCCCCTGATCTCGATCGTTACGACCTGCCGCCCGCGTCATCGCGGCCCGGTCACGTCGCGATCATCATGGACGGCAACGGCCGCTGGGCGCAGGGGCGCGGTGAGCAGCGCATCTTTGGCCACCGGCAGGGCGCCGACGTGGTCCGTGACATCACGGTTTTCTCGCGGCAGCTCGGCATCCGTTACCTGACCCTCTACTCCTTCTCGGTGCAGAACTGGCGCCGCCCCCTCGAAGAGATCAAGGGTTTGATGGCGCTGCTCGAGGAGTACTGCGTCAAGGAACGCAGCACCTTGATGGACAACGGCGTGCGCCTCGCGACCATTGGTGAGATCAGCCGCCTGCCCCCCTCGACCCAGGTCGCCCTCGCCAAGCTCGAGGAGGAGACCGCCGCCAACGACGGCATGACCCTCAACCTGGCGTTGAGCTACGGCGGTCGCGAGGAGATCGTGCGCGCCGCCAAGATTCTCGCCGAGGCGAGCCGCGCCGGCGAGATCGACCCGGCGGCGATCGACGAGGCGACCTTCGCGCAGCACCTCTTCACCCACGACCACCCGGATCCCGATCTCGTCATCCGCACCTCCGGCGAAGTCCGGCTCTCCAACTTTCTCCTCTGGCAGAGCGCCTACGCCGAGCTGGTGTTCGTCGACGCGCATTGGCCCGAGTTTACCCGCGAGCACTTCGCCACGGCCCTGCGCACCTACGCCTGTCGCAGTCGGCGTTTCGGGGCCACCGGCGATCAGGTGGGCCCGTGCTGATTCATCGGATTTGGACCGCGGCGATCTTCGCACCGGCCTTGATGGGCCTGATTTATTTAGGCGGTCTGCCGTTGGCGATCACCTGCGCGGTGTTGAGCGTCCTGATGATGTGGGAGTTCCTCCAGATGACCCTGGGGCCGGGGGAGCACTACACCAAGGCGATCGGTTATCTGTTCGCCGCGGCGACCTGCACCGCCCTGTTGGGTTGGATCGATCCAAAAATCGGGATCCTGCTGGTGCCCACCGGAACCATGTTGTTGTTCCTGGCCATGGTGGTGCGCCCCCAGCCGTTGGAGCTGAGCACCAAGCGCGCTTCGCTGGTGGCGTTGGGGGTGTTGTACACCGCCGGCCTGATCCCGTTTTTGGCGCTGCTGCGCGACATCGATCCAAAGCTCGGGTTGGGGTTGGGCCTGATGGCGCTGTTTTCTACCTGGGGCTCGGACAGCGGGGCCTACTTTGCCGGCCGGGCCCTCGGCCGTCACAAGCTCTACCCGAGCGTCTCCCCCGGCAAGACCATCGAAGGTGGGATCGGCGGCGTTCTCTCGGCGATCGGCGTGGCCTTCTTGGTGCGCTGGATGTTCGACATGGAGATCGCCCTCGGGCACACCTTCGCCCTCGGGACCCTAGCTGGAGTCTTTGGCGTCGTCGGTGATCTGGCCGAGTCCCTGCTCAAACGCAGCGTGGGGGCCAAGGACAGCTCCAAGCTCATTCCTGGCCACGGTGGGGTCCTCGACCGCTTCGACGGCGTCATCTTTGTGGTCCCGGCCATGTATGTCTATGTGGTGACGATTTTGTGAGCATCGCCGCCCCCGTGGCCGATTTGGCCGGGGCGCGACGGTATGAGAGGGGAGGGGGAATCGCCGGCACGCGCTTGAGGCTTGACCCCCGGGGAATACGTGCAAAGATTCCATGCATTGAATAGTAGGCGACCCTAAATGGCCTCCATCGAATACGTCCTTCAAAACTCGCACTGGTTCGCTCTGTTAATTGGCGCGTTAGTGTTCGTGCACGAGCTCGGGCACTTCGTCGTGGCCAAGGCGACCGGCGTCAAGATCCTGTGCTTCTCCCTGGGCTTCGGACCGAAGTTGCTCGCGATCCGGCGCGGGGAGACCGAGTATCGGCTCAGCGCCTTTCCCCTCGGTGGCTACGTCAAGATGTTTGGCGACAGTCCAGGCGCGGCGATCCCGCCCGAGGAGGCACACCGCGCCTTTCTCAATCGCCCGGTGTGGCAGCGGGCGGCCATCGCCGTGGCCGGCCCGGGCTTCAACTTCCTGCTCGCCTTCGTGGTCTATCTGGTGATGTTCACCGGCCTCCAGAACTTCGGCGACCCCAAGCTCGGCGTGGTGAGCCGCGGTGAGCCGGGGTGGGAGGCTGGGCTGCGACCGGGGGATCGGATCCGCGAGGTGGACGGCAACCCCATTGAACGTTGGGACGACCTGCGCCGGGAGATCGGCTCGCGCCCCGGTGAGGACATCGAGCTGGTCTTCGAGCGCGCCGGGCAGCGGCACACCATCACCATCCGGCCGGAGGTCTTTGAGGAGCGCACCCTGCTCAACGAGATGCAAACCCGAGGTAGGATCGGCGTGTCGTTGCAGTACATCAAGCCGGTGCTCGCGGTCGTCGATCCAGAGAGCCCCGCCGCGCTCGCCGGGTTGGTGACCAACGATCTGGTCGTGGAGGTCAACGGGCAGAAGGTCGAGGCCTGGCACGAGGTGCGCCAAGCGGTGGCGTCGACCCCCGCTGGCGAGCCGGTGCGCGTCGTGGCGCGGCGGGTCGATCAGGTGCTGAACGTCGAGCTCGAGCCGACCGCGCCGGTGGAGGGCCTCGACTCCGAGTTGTTCAGCGCCGCTGACACCGCCGGCGGCTACACCGGCCTGTCCAACAAGGACACGGTGGTCGAGACGGTCGAAGCCAACACCCCCGCCGAGCTCGCCGGCCTCAGGGAAGGCGATCGCCTGCTGCACCTGGCCATCGAGAAGCCGAACGGCGAGACCGAGCAGCGGCCCATCGGCGTCTGGGACGTGGACCTGGCCGCCTTCACCGGCGTCGATGCCCGCAGCGAGTTCACCCTCACCTACCAGCACGGGCGCCAGATCAAGGTGCGCTCTTTTGAGCTCGAGGAACGCGAGGTCAAGGATGAGCTGAAGAACGTCCACAAGCGTCACGTCTTTGGCGCCATCAACGACCGCAAGGTTCACGGCACCTATCTGTTCTCGCGCCAGGTTGGTATCGCCGAGGCGTTCGTCGAGGCGGCGCTGCAAACCGCCGACGACGCGACCTTGATCCTCAAGGGGATCGGTCTGCTCATCCGTGGCCGCTTGCCCCTCGACACCATGGGCGGTCCGATCATGCTGTTCGTCATCGCCGAGAAGAGCGCCAAGCGCGGCTGGGACCACTTTTTCCGCATCATGGCGGTGATCAGCGTCAACCTCGGTCTGCTCAACCTCTTGCCGGTGCCGGTGCTCGACGGTGGCCATCT
>JAUUZB010001050.1 GCA_030590185.1 Deltaproteobacteria bacterium | reverse complement strand
GTGCAGGCCGGTGGCGCCCCAGACGTAGATCACGTCGCCGGCAAAGGTGACCCCCTTGAGGGCGGAGCCGAAGGTCACGCCGGTCGGGTTCGGCACCGAGGTCTCGGCCACGACCCGGGGCAACGACGGTATGCTCAAATCGATGATCGCCAACGTGCGGTCGCTGCCGGTTGGCACCGTGGCGAGGAAGTGATTCTGAAAATCGGCGTGCCAGGCGTCCGGCCCGTCTCTCCACACCCCGTGGACCGCCGTCACCGGCATGTCTTTGATATCCCACACCGCCATGCCGTCCGAGGTGGTGACCACCAGCAGGCCCGCGTCGCTCAGCGCCATGTTCCTGACATAGGAGGGTGGCGAAGTGGTCATCTCCGGGTCGCCGTCGCCGCTCGGATCATACACCGCGAAGTCGTTGCCCGCGGTGGCGATGAACCCGCCGAGGGGCGCGACGGCGCGGGGGTAGGTGTGGGCGACGTGGAAGATCTCGGCCGGTACGGGACCGGAGAGATCATAGGCGTGGATGCCAAAGGTCCAGTTGGCGGTCACCAACAGACCGTCGGCCACGTAGGCATCGCGGGTGCAGCCGACCACGTTGGCATCGGCGACCGATGGCACCACCACGCTCGGCGTCAGGTTCATGGCCGGGCTCGGAAAGATCCACGTACCGTTCTTGCAATCGGCGAGCACCGTGCCCCCCGCAAAGGGACGGATCCCCTGGACGTTGAGGGGCTCGTCGAGCTCCGGCGTCATTCGATCGATCACCCGCGGATAGCTCGGATCCGAGAGGTTGAGTCGGAGGATCTCGGTAGCGGTGGCCGCCATGCTGTCGCTGCCGTTGACCCCCAGGGCGGTGATCGGCTCGTCGAGGTAGGCGATCTCGGTCAAGGTAAAGCTGTTCTCATCGACCGCGCCATCGCAGTCATTGTCCAGCCCATCCGGCGGATCCCAGCCGAGTTGGTCGACGGTGCCGGAGCAGTCGGACCAGCCCTCCTCGCCGCAGACCGAGCTGCCGATTTCGCAGACGCCCACCGACGTCCCGCAGCTCCGACTCCAGTCGAGCTCGCAGTTGAGGTGGGAGTACTCGCTGGTAGTGACCATGCGCAGGACCACCTCGCCGTAGCTGATCGTCACCTTGAGGTGCACGAGCGCGAACCATTCCCCCGCGGCGAGGGCCGGCTCACCGGCGTAGTTGTGGCCGACCGGATCCCAGAGGTACTGCCGAACCTTGACCTGCACCGACGCGTCCGCCGTGTCCTGGATGAATCCCTCGAACAGGTCGCCGCCCATGGTCCAGGTGAACAGCGCGCGGTTGAAGGACACCCAGCTCCCCTCGAGGGATGTGGCGTTTTGCATCACGTAGCTGACGCTGGTGGCGCTGACCATCTCGCCGGGGCCCTGCCACAGACCGCCCGCGGCGTAGTCGCGCAGCAGCGTCATGGTGACCGACCCGACCCCGTAGGCATCACCCACGGCGGGCAGATCCGACCAGGGCCGGCCCGCGAGGATGGTTTGGGTCACGGCCTGATCGAGCGAGCCGTCGGTGCGTAGCTGCGCCGACAGGGCTTCGTTGGCGATCACCAAGGCGGTGGCGGCCTGCGCCGCGCTGAACTCTACCCCATCGACCGTGATCGCGGTCCCCGGGTCGGCGCCGGGTGCCCCGCATCCGCAGGCGGAGGCAGCGGTGGTGCACCAGCGGCCCATGGTTTCGTCCCGCAGGTTGGTCAACACCGAGGGGCCGATGCCAGAGACCGCGCCGAGCTGCGCGATGGTGGCGATTGGCCGTGCATCGGTGATGCGACCCGCGAGGGTCGGTCCGATGCCGGTGATCGCGTCGAGGTCGTCGGAGCTGCCCCGGTTGGCGAGGTCGAGGACGTCGTTGGCCTGTTCGTCCGTGAACAGCACCCTCTCGAAGGTACCGCCGAGCGCCGGGCAACCCGGGAACCAGGCAATGATGAAATCCTTGAGCGCGTTGAGGGCGCTCGCGCCCACGTAGGGGACCGCGGCGAGGGCGGTCAGGTTGGCCTCTGGATCCGGGTCATTAAAGGGGCGTGTCGCCACGATCCCGTCGGCGGCCCGGGCATCGAGACCGACCTCCTCGTCGAGCACGTCGCAGGGTGCACCGTTGGCGATGGCGAGCACGCCGTCGATCTCAGCGGCGGTGAACGCCACCCCGTCGAAGTAACCGACGACCGGCTCACCACCGGCGCTGATGTAGCCGTGGGTCTGCGCGTAGGCGAGCAGGGCGTTGAGCGCGGCGCTACCCACGTAGGCCACGGCGTCGAGCTCGTCGAGGTCGTCGAAGCTGTCGTCGTCGCCGGTGCCGCAGGTCGCGTCGGCCCCGTCCCGGTGCGACACGATGTTCCGCGCCGCGCGCGCGTCGAGGGCCGCGTCGTCGTCGAGGGTAGGGCGATCGATCCGACAATCATTGACCAGGTCGAGGATGCCCGCTTCCTGTTCGGCCGTGAGTGTCAGCGCGATGCCGTCGACACCGAGCTGCTGTGCACCATCGAGGTCGGCCCGACCGTCTGGGCTGCAACCAGTCGCTACCACCAGACATCCGATCCAGATGTTTCTCATGGTCTCGTCTCCCCACATGGGTCGGTTCCTCAAGAGTAGGCGAACTCGGCCCGGGCTGTCACCTGTGAAGTATCGGTGGGACCTTCGACGCGTTGCGTCTGAGTGGGGGCGTTGGCTTGGGCGGGTTTGGTTCCTTCCTTGGTTCTTCTGCTCCTTCTTTTGGGCGTGCCCCCGGGCCGTTCCGGCCCGGGGTCGGCCTCCTTACGGGCTCGGGCCTTCGCCCTCGGTACCTCCCTTCGGTCGGCACTTCGGCCCGCTGCGCGGG
>JAUUZB010000039.1 GCA_030590185.1 Deltaproteobacteria bacterium | reverse complement strand
TCATCGACATCGACACGGCGGTCACTTCCGACACCATCGACCTCACCTGGAGCAGCGGTGCCTATGGCGGCACCGACAGGTCCGACGCCGGCGTCTTCGCATTCACCGTCGCGGGGGCGCGCGTCATCACTGGCCTGGGGGGCCTGAGCGGCGCGAACCCGTGGCAGAGTGATCGCAGCCCGCTCACCACCGAAGTGCCGAACGGCGAGCAGGCCAGCCTGTCCGTCTCCTCACGACGGCCCGCGGTGGTCCAGAACACGCAGGTCGATAGATACCAGGCGATGGTCTTTTCCCCGGCGCCGGCCGGGGGTGGCGCGGTCACCATCGACCTACCCTCCACCATTCAGTTCTGGGCGATCTCCCCCGAGGATGACGCCATCACACCGCACTCAGCGCGCTGGCCGACCTTCGAGTGGTCAGCCTTGACGGGCGCCTTCGCCCACTACCTCACGGTCGTGCCCGTAACCGATGGCGCCGGGCCCCACCTCACCATGCTGCTGCCGCCCGGAGACACCAGCTTCGCCATGCCGGACTACTCCGAGCTCGGCGTCAGCCTCGGCGCCGGGATCACTTATACGTGGGAAGCGATCGGTACCCGCGCCACTGGCATCGACCTCGACACCTACGTCGACCCGGACTCCGGCGGCTTTCCCTCGCTCTTCTTTCACGATTCCCTGGTCGAGATCTTCTTCTCAGGCGGACGGCGCTTCGTCAGCAGCGACTGCGGCGATACCAACAGCGGCGTCGAGACCTGCGACGGGATCGACAACGATTGCAACGGCGTCATCGACGACATCATCGACCCGACAGCCGATTGCGCCGCCTTCATTCCGAGCCCCGTCGACGTGATCGCGTTTGCCTGCTGGCCCGGGACCGCTGCCTGCGTCGTGACCGCCTGCACGGCGAACACCGAGGACACCGACGAGGATCCCGACGGTGGCTGCGAGGGGGCCTGTACACCTACCAACGGCGGCATCGAGATCTGCGACGACGTGGACAACGACTGCAACGGCGTCGTCGATGACGACTTCGAGGTCGGCACCGCCTGTGGCATCGGCCAGTGTGAGGGCGGCTACACCGAGGAGTGTGACGGCTCCGGCAACACCCGCTGCAGCACCATGCCCGGCGGTATCCATGACGCGAGCGACACCGAGATCTGCGACGGCATCGACAACGACTGCGACGGGGTCATCGACAACGCCGCCGTGGTGGGCCTCAACTGTGGCTGCCGCGACGGCATCGTCCCGCCGCTACCGGAGGTGTGCGGCGACGGCGTTGATGACGACTGCGACGGTGAGATCGACGAGGGTTGCGAGGACTACTGCGACGTCGGGCAGGCCACCGAGCAACGCTGCCTCGGGGACACGCTCTACACCTGCGATGGCTTCCTATGGACGACGCCGGTCGACTGCGCCCTCGGCGGTGAGGTCTGCGTCGATGAGGGATTCGGCTCCGCTTGGTGCGAGGGCTCCGTGGGCGCGTGCGGGGCCTATCAAGAGGGCAACTCCCGCTGCACTGGCGACAACGTCGAATTTTGCTTCAACGGCAATTGGGTCTGGAGGATCGACTGCATCGTGACAGCGCAGGTCTGCAACGACGCCGGGGACGGCACCGCGGACTGTATTTGACGCCCTCGGACTAGTGTCGTGGTCGCTGCCACCTGTGGCATTATGGGACACCCGTTGCCAACCCTCCTCAACTTGGACACCTGTCGGTTCTTTTCGACTGATCTGTTTGTGCTCGATCGCCGCTCGGGGACCCGCTATGAACCGGTCCAACAACTGGGAGAAACTATGCGAACGACCTGTATCAGTGCGATTCTCTTGATAGCCCTAGCCGGTTGCAGCGAGACCGCTGAAGAACCAGAGGCCACACCGGCGGAGGCCGCAGAGGCCGATGCGCCGGGTGGCGCGGACGAGGGAGCGGGCGGCGCCGGCGCGGAAGCCGCGGCAAAGGATGAGGGTGAGGCCAAGGTAGACGGCGAGGCGGCGGCGGACGAGGCCGCGCCCAAGGAGGACATCCACAGCTCCCCGACCGCGATCATCACCGCCTACCACCAGGCATGGATCGATCGTGACTTCGAGACGATGACGGCCTGCGTGCTGCCCTCCAAGGTGGCCGGGTTCAAGAAGGGCTTCAAGAAAGAGTTCGACAAGAGCAAGCTCACCGCCTTCGAAATCAAGAAGGTGAAGAAGAAGGGCGAAAACAGCGCCCGCGTGACGGTGAAGATGAGCTTCGGGAAGAGCTCTGGGAAAGACACGACGCCGGTGAAAAAAGACGGCGACAAGTGGTACGTCGCTGGCGGCTGAGCCGCGTCCCCTTAGCGGGGGCTCACCCGCCGTTGATCGCGTCGACCAGCAAATCGAGGTCGGCCTGGGTGTTCTCGCCGTCCATGTTCAGGTCGGCGATGACCCTGGGTAGTTTTCCGTCGAGCAGGATGCCGAGCATGAGGTCGACGTCGCCGAGGTCGAGGCCGCCGTCCTTGTCGAGGTCGCCACGTTGTGCCGCCGGGAGGGTGGCGGTGATATCTTCGCTGTTTACCGACTCCTCGTCGGCGTTGTAGGCCGTCGCCCAAACGTAATACGCAACCGTCGGATCCAGATCGCTGTCCACCTCAGCCACGTGGATGTCGTAGGTGTTCGGCTCGGGATCGTGCAGCAGGCGCTCATCGTTGACGCCGACGTCCACGACCTTGGTCACCGCCGCCAGGTCCGCCTCCTTGTCGCCGGTGGGGGGTTGGGTGCAAAAAAAGATCCGGAACCCGGAGGGCTCAAAGTCCGGACCGCGCATTCGCAGCATGTCGTGCTCGAAGCGGACATAGAACTCGGTGATCATCGCGTCCGCCGGAGCGTCGAGCAGGGCGGTACTCTCGGTGACCGCGCTGTCCTTGGGTACCTCGGCCCTGGGCAAACGCTCAATCACGTCGAGCAGGGTACGGGCGTCGAGCAGGCTCGGGCGAGCGCTGCTGCGGCGGGTCAGCCTCTCGATGGACAGGGCGATCCGGGCCATCGGGTAATTGCGCGCCGCCATGAACTCCCGGCGCATAGCGAGGGCGGTCTGGCCCACATCCTGGTAGAGGCGTCGGCTCTCCCGCGGACTCAGCCGGCGCTGGCTCAGGCGACGGCACTCGTGGTCCTCGAGGTCCCGGGCCGGGACGTCCTTGCGCGCCGCGCCGATCAGCCGCGCGATCTCCTGGCTCACCGTACCGTGACGCGCCGCGAGGTCGGCGTTCAGGCGCAGGTTGCGAGCCTCGACGCTCGGCAGCACCGGGTTGCGATTAGGGGTGGAGACGACCCGGCCGCCGACCCGCGCGGTGCGGCCCTCGGAGATATCCGTATCGGTGGGCAGCTCCTCAGGCAGGACGATCGCGTCACTGGCCTTCTTGAGATCCTCGAGAATCTTGGTGCGATCAAAGGGGATGGCGGTGTTGAGCTTGCCGATGGTCATCCTAGTCTCCTCGAACAGCAATCCTATGGGTTCCACTAGCTTCACACACCGGGCACCGCCAAGTCGAGGACCCAGAGGCCCCCTTGCACGGCGCCCACCAGCGCGGTGGTTCCGCTGACGATCACCGCCTCGCAAAAACCCTGGTCGTTGACCCGCACCGGCGTGCCCCAGGTGCCGGCCGTGTCATTCCAGGGCACCGCCGTGAGTCCGCCGGATTCGGCGACCCAGGCGACGCCGTTGGCGAGCACCGCGCGCCGGGCCAGCCCGTTGATGGCCACCTCGTCGATCAGGGTAGGTTGCGCCGGGTTGGTGATGTCGACGAGGTTCAAGCCGCCGAGGGCGGCGGTGACCAGCAGGTGATCGCCGCTCACGAATACGTGGTCGGCGCGATCGCTCGCCCCCCAGGTACCGAGCTCCGTGGGTGAGGCGGGATCGGTCACGTCCAACAGGACCACCGCGGGGGAGTCGCCCCCAACGGCGGCGAGGGTGCCATCCACGTGCACCCAGGTGCGGCCCGTAGCCACGGAGATCAGGGTCGGCGCCCCGGGGCTCGCCGGGTTGGTGAGGTCGATGCTGACCAGGCCGCCGTCCACCACCACCAGAGCAACATCACCGGCCACGGCCACCGCGTCGGCCTGCGCAGCCAGGCTCACCCGGCTCAGGTCCGCAGCATCGAGGGCGAGCGGATCGACGAGGTCCATGATCACCAAGCCGTAGTCGGAACCATCGCTGTGGCTGGCGATGACGTGGTCGCCGGCCACGGCCAGCTCCACGAGGCGATCACCGGCCAGGGTCGCGTCGAGGGCGCCGAGATCGTGCAGGGCTAGTTGGGCCGGGCTCTCCGGAGCGCTCAGATCAATCACCAGGAGGCCCGCGACGCCAGCGGCGGCAAAGCCAACATCGCCTCGCACCGCGACCCCCGCCACCGAGCCGGCATCGACGACGTGGGCTGGCGTACCCGGGGCCGTCGGATCGGTCACGTCCACGGTCAGCACGCCGCCGTTATCGTCCGCCACCCAGAGCAGGCTACCGTTGAGCGCCACGTCGCGAGCCTTGTGGGTGATCACGGTTGCCACCACCGCGGCGGTGTCCGCGGGATCCCAAACCCGCACCCCCTCGGCGCTGCTCGCTGAGTAGAGATGACTCGCGAGGGTCAGCCCCGTGGCCGTGCCGGCGAAGGTCGACACCATGGCGATGCCGAGGGCGGTCGGATCCGTGGTCTCGACCCGCGCGATCCCGTTGAAGCCGATCGCCACCCAGGTGGTCGCGTTGGCGCCGTCGAGCCAGATGTCCTGCGGCTCCCCGGTGATCAGAACCGAATGGGAAACGCCGGTAAAAGTTCCGGCGTCGAGCTCGAGGGCTGCTAGGTTGCCGTCCGTCTGGGCCACCCACACCCAATCGCTGGCCATGGTCACGGCGTTGGCCGCGGCGGAGAGGGTCGCTTCCGAGGTTAGGGTTGGCGCACTCCCATCGGTGATGGTGTAGCGTTGGAGCGCGCCGGTGCTGCTAGCGATGATCAGTTGATCGCTGTCGAGCCAGATCCCCTGGCTGTCGACGCTCAGACGGGTGAGCTCGACCGTCTCGGCGCCGCTGGCGTCGAGAAGCACCACGCCGTGCTCCCCGAGGGCGACCGCGACGCGTCCCGAAGAGGCGTCGGCCGCGATCTGTTGGATGAGGGGACCGATCAAGTGACGCGCCTGGGCGGCGCCATCCGCGCGCACCAACACGCCACCGACAGCAGCCATGACGCCGGTGCCCCAGGGCACGACCACCGCCGCCGCGCCGAGGAATTGATCGACGGTGCGCGCGCTCGGGTCGTCGGTGCCGCCCGTGCCGCCCATGCCGCCGACACCGCCCGTGCCACCGACACCGCCCGTGCCACCGACACCGCCCGTGCCACCGACACCGCCCGTGCCACCGCTACCGCCCGCTGCACCAGAGCCACCGACACCGCCGTCGCCACCGCTGCCTGACACGACCTGTGCCGGACCGCAGCCCACGATCGAAATCGCGAGCGCTGCGCAGGCGAAGGTACGTACTATCTCGATCATGCTCGTTCGGCCCAATACCAGCATTGCGCTGTGGAGCCTACCCCGCGCGGGCGCCCTGACAATTGGGCACCTCCGCCACCATGACTCCGCAACCGCCTCGGAGGGGCGCCCGGCCTCAGAGCGCCGACCAGTGGTAACGCACGCCGAGCTCTAGCTGCGTCCCACCCTCGAGGCCGATGTTGTCGGGGGTGGAGAACGGCGCCATGATCATGCCGCGCACCTGCCAACCGGGGTACACGTCCCAGCGCAACCGGCCACCGGCCCGCCAGACCAACTCATCCCGACCGGGGATGCCGACCACCTCGAGGTTGGGACCAACCAGACCGCTGCCGTCGGCGGTCACCGGCAACAAGTAACCAACCTCCACAGCCCACACCCAGGGCGGGTCAATGATCGCGTTGGTGCGCGCCTCCATGACATACCAACCCTCTTCGATTCCGAGTGCCGCGGTGAGCGAGGCCTCCAGCCGCAACCAGCCAGGACCCACCTTGGGCACGGCCTTGGCCATGGCGTCTACCGCGAAGTAGTTCGCCCCCGGCCCGGTGGAGGCGTCGAGGTCGAAGCGATCGTAGGATTCCAGCGGCGTTAGCAAGGCGCTACCAAAGGAGAGGGCGTACCGGACGTGGAGACGCAACTCCACTGAGTAGAGCTGACCACGAAGGCCGCCGCCGACCGACAGGTTACTGGTGTCGACGTGCGCGTAGGCCTCGGCCGCGATGGCGTAGGTCACTAGATCGCCGTAGCCGAACCAGACGGCGGACTTGAGGTTGATCAGGCGCGCGTCGATTCGGCCGGCCAAGAACCACCGGGCTTCGGGCTCGGGCTCGGGCTCGAGATCGGCATCAGGATCGGCTTCGGATTTGGAGTCGGCCTCGACCGGAACCACCGTTGCGTCACCGGCCCGCGCCGCGCTGCCGGGTGGCGCCTCCGCTGGCTGTCCGGCCCCAGCCCCGACCAGCAACGCGGCCCACGTGCAAACCATCGCCGACATTAGAAGAACCCGACCACCCCAGCCCCTTGCCCCACCGGCGCCAGGGTCCAGGTCACGCCGGCGTCCCCGGGGAGCTCCATCGTGTCGTAGCGGTAGTGGAGCAGCCAGGGCAGCAGGAAGCCGACCGCCGTGCCGAGGGCGGCGCCGGCTAACACATCGGTGGCGTAGTGGTGGTCGGAGAGGATGCGCAACAGGCCGGTGGTGGCAGCCAAGCCGAACCCAGATGCGCAGACCGCCGCGGTGGTGGCGCCGCCGCCGCCGTAGATCGGCAACCGCAGGTGGTGCGAACAGGTCACCGCCGCAGCACTGAAGGTGAGGGAGGTGTGACCACTCAGGAAGCTGACGTTGCGCTCACCCGGATCGCAGGCAAAGGTGTCTTCCGGGATGCCCGCGCCGCAACGTTGGCCATAGGGCCGCTCGCGGCCAACGCTGGACTTGAAGATCTGCGTCAAGGCGAGGGTGACGGCGAGGGTCTCCATGGTAATCATGGCGGTCTTCCAGCCGACCTCCGGGTTGTCGTGGTACCAGGTGGAGACGATCATGGAGTCGACGACCACCGGGTATGCCACGATCGCGGCGAGCAGGGCGTCGGCAACATCGGCGGCGGCCCAGCGCGCCTCGTCGTTGCGCATCCACAGCCCCGTGCGCAGGTCTTCATCGAACAGCCATCCCCCGGTGCTCCGTTGCTCCCAAGGGCCGATGATACCCAGGGTAACGGTCACCGCCGCGCTCGCCCCGATCAACACGTAGGACGGGATCCCCGGCTCACCCCAGGCCGGGCTCCACTCCAGGCGAGGCGGCACCTCGTCGACTTGGGCGCGGGCGGTCGCACCGCTGGTCAGGGCTAGGATGAGGGCGGTCGTGGCTAATTTCACGGCACGCTACTCGCACGAATCGGGATGGGGGTCGACTAGAAAACTCGGGCCCGTCAAGCGCCGGAACACTGCACGTCATCAAAGCGCAGGCTGGGCGCCTGATGCGACGAGCTGCGCCACGGATCGTTGCCGACCTCGACGAGCTGCTTCCAAAACTCCAGCAGGTTGCCGGCCACGTTCATCTCCGAGATCGGATGCTGAATGACGCCATCCTCGACATAGAAGCCCTTGATCCCGACGGAGAAGTCCCCGGTGGTGCCGTTGGAGTTACCGCCCAGAAAACTGGTGACGTACAGGCCATGCTTCACATCCGCCAGCATGGCGCGCCCGCTGCGGGAGCCGGGCTGCCAAAGCAGGTTGGTGGTGGAGCCGGTGGTGGGTGCCGAGCCGAGCTTGGAGGCGTAGTAGGTATCTAGGAAATAGGTGCGCAGCACGCCCGCTTCAAACACCGGACGCGGCCGGGTGGCCATGCCTTCGCTGTCCCAGGCGGTCGAGGCGGGGCCACGGGGTAGGTGGGGGTCGTCACGGATCGACAACAGCTTCGAGCCGATCTGTTCGCCGAGGCGGCCCTCGAGAAACGAGCTCTTCTGCTGCAACGCCGATCCGGAGAGCGGTCGCAACAGGTGGCTGGTAAAACGTGGGACGGCGCGGTTTTCGATCACCACCGCGTACCGGCCGGTCGCAACCTGCCGGGTGCCGAGCTGAGCAATGGCCCGCTCGAGACCGTCGCGGCCGAGCGCTTCGACGCCCGGGAGATCCTCGCGATGACGGGCCGAACCATACGCCCAGGCCCGCGGCTTGCGGTCGTCGCTGTCGCGGATCGAGACCGACACCCCCCGGGAGGAATGGGTGCCCTGCTCGGTCGCCTCCAGGCTGTTGGTGTTGACGCACACCCCCTCGTATTCGGTGTCGCTCGCCCAGGACTTGACCGAGATGATGCGCTCGTTGCCCTCACCGGCGCGCGCCGCCTCCTCGAGTTGTCGGGCGATGGTCAGGCGCTCAGCCGTCGTCACCGCGCCGGTGGCCGGATCGCGGATCTCTAGATCCCGTTCGCTCATCCCCTCATAAGCGGTGGGCGGGGGCAGGCGCCGGTGCTCATCGACGGCGAGCGCCCGGGAGGTAGCGACCCAGTCCTGGATGTAGCCGCCCAGCGCCTCCGGACGCAGGTCGGAGGTGGAGTTGCCGGAGTACCGACCGTCAACGAAGAGCGCCATGGTGAGGCGTTGCTTGGTGCTCTCCCGAATCCGATCGGCCTGACCGTCCCGCCACTCGCTGACGATCTCCCGCGACCGGGACAGCTTGACCCGGGCGTCGTTGGCGCCGGCCCGTTGGGCGATCTGGGCGGCGTTGCGGGCGAGGTCGAGGTTGTCGCGTATGCTCACAACGTACCTCCCACCGAGATGCCGCCGCAGCGGATGGTGGGCAACCCGAAGCCGACCGGGACGCGCTGGCCGTCCTTGCCGCAGAAGCCGGCGCCGGCGAACAGCTCCATGTCGTTGCCGACCATCTCGACCTTCTCCAGAACCTCGGGGCCGAAGCCTATCAGGTTGGCGTCCTTGACCGGGCGGGTCAGCTTGCCGTCTTCGATCAGGTAGCCGTTCTTGAGATAGAAACTGAAATCACCCGAACCGATGTTGACCTGCCCATTGGTGATGGTCTGGGCCCAAACGCCCTTCTTCACCGAGCCGATCACCTCCTGGGGGTCGTGCGGGCCGTTGAGCATATAGGTGTTACGCATGCGCGGGACCGGCGGGAAGCGGTAGCAATCGCGCCGGCCGTTGGCGGTGGCGTCGATTTTGTAATGCGCAGCCGAGATGCGGTCGTGCATGTAGCTGCGCAGGATACCGTTTTCTACCAGCACGGTGCGCTGGGAGGCGAGCCCCTCGTCGTCGACGTTGATCGAGCCCCGCTCGTGCGGGTTGGTGCCGTCATCCACGATGGTGACGTCGGGCGGCGCGATGCGTTGGCCGATGCGGTCGGCGTACACCGAGATCCCCTTGCGGTTGAAGTCGGCCTCCATGCCGTGGCCGATCGCTTCGTGCAGCAGGATCCCAGGGATGCCCGGCGCCAACACGACTGGGTACTCGCCGGCCGGCGGTGGGCTGGCGTCAAACAGGACCAGGGTGCGCTCGGCGGCGGTTCGCGCCAGCTCATCGATCCGCTCGCCTGCGTAGAATTCGAAACCGCGGCGCACACCGAAACTGAATTGGTTCTGCTCGCGACGCCCGTCCGCCTCGGCGACACAGGAGACGCGGGCCTCGGTCATCGGCTGGAAGTCCTCGACCCAACGCCCCTCGGAGGTTACCAGCAGCACATGCCCGGTGTTGTCGAGCATCGTAGCGCGAACCGTGATGATGCGGGGATCGACAGCGCGCGCTACCTGATCGCAGCGATTGAGCTGGGCGATTTTTTGATCGACACCCACCTCGGTCCACGGCACCTCGATGGCGTAGTAGGAAGGCGTGCCCACCCGATGCACCGCCTGGGCGATCGGCACCGCTGGTCCGTCGGCCACGGAGGCCGCGGTTTGTGCGGCGCGACCCAGGGCCGCGGGTGAGAGATCCTCGGTGAAGGCAAAGCCGGTCTGGTCACCCTTGAGGACGCGGACGCCACAGCCGAGCTCGATGTTGCAGGTGGCCCGGCCGACCTGGCCATCCTCGAGCAAGACGTGGTTCTGGACTCGGTGCTGGAAGAAGAGGTCGGCGTAGTCGCCGCCCTTGGACATCGCCTGGGCCAATACGCCGCGGACCACGGTTTCGTCGATGCCGAATTGGGCGAAGTAGCCGGAGGCTGTCGAGGAGGGTAGAGATCTGATCGCAGACGTGGTGCCCGCGGCGGCGGCCGGGAGGCTCTTTTGGCAGCCAGCGAGGAAGCCCGGCATCACCATCAAGCTCGCGCCCGCGGCCGACGTGGTGAGGAAGTCTCGGCGGGTCCAACGCGCTTCGGGTTCGATCACGGTCACCTCCTGAAGGGGGAAACCATACGCGAGTGGGACAGCTGGTCAAGGTGACTAGCTGCGCTTGCATCAGTTCGCCCTCTTGCGCTCTCATGGCGGCTCAGATCCCCTCGCCAGGAGATAGCCCGATGGCAGAGCTGTTTACCTTCCAGAACTTCGTCGACCTCGCCGTGCTGATCTTCCTGCAGGCGGTGCTCGGCTTTGACAACCTCCTCTATATCTCCATCGAGTCGAAGCGTGCGCCGGAGCACCAACAGAAGATGGTGCGGCGCAACGGTATCCTGATCGCCATCGCCTTGCGCATCGTGCTGCTGTTCGTCGTGATTCAGTTGATCGATGTCTTTGCCAAGCCGTTCTTCGAGATCCACTGGACCGGCGTCCTCGAGGGCGGCTTCAATTTCGCGACCATGGTCTTCCTGCTCGGCGGTGGCTTCATCATGTACACCGCGGTCAAGGAGATCGGGCACATGCTGTCGGTCGAGGAGCCGGAGCACGCTCACAAGAAGGAAGCGAAGCCAGCGGCCAAGGTCATCGCCTTGATCGTTCTGATGAACCTGGTGTTCTCCTTTGATTCGATCCTATCGGCCCTGGCGATCAGCAAGGTCTTTGCGATCCTCGCCTTCGCGGTGATCCTCTCTGGCGTCGCGATGCTGGTGATGGCCAATACGGTCTCCGACTTCCTCAAGAAGAACCGCAAGTACGAGGTCCTCGGGCTGTTCATTCTCTTGATCGTGGGGATCGTGCTCCTCGGTGAAGGCGGGCACGAGTCGCACCTCAAGCTCTTTGGTTACGCGGTCGAGCCGATCTCCAAGACCACCTTCTATTTCTCCATCGCGGTGTTGGTGGTGGTGGACGTCATCCAATCCGGCTTCCAGCGTAAGCTCGCGGCCGAGCGGGCTAGTGCGCATGCTCACGCCCAGGCTGCGCAGGCGGCGTCGACCGAAGCTGTGGGCTGAGCCGGGGGAGGGAGTTCGGTGGCGGGTCAGCGCCCGGGACGCGAGCGGAGCGCAACGTTCCCTAATTGCCCGCAGGCCGCCATCACCGAGCGACCCTTGGTGGCGCGCTGGGTCGCGGCGGCCCCGGCGCCCTGGAGCAGAC
>JAUUZB010000747.1 GCA_030590185.1 Deltaproteobacteria bacterium | reverse complement strand
GCCGACGCCGACGCCCGCGCCATCGATGCGCCGGGCCGCGGCTTCGTCTGCTCCGAGACGGGCCTCCGCCTGGGTCACGCCCTGGACCGGGCCAAGAGCTGGCGCCAACCCGGCTCCTACATCGCCTTCATCGGGCGCGTTTGCGATGCCCTGGTGACCGGGCAGGAGCCGGCGGATCTGAGCCCGGAGATCGACGAGCTCGCCGCGGCGCAGCGGACGCGGCTCACCGAGATCGAACCGTTATTGAACGAGGCGACCCGCCCCCACCCGGAGATCCTGGTGCTGCGCGAGCCGGGGGATCTCTCGCCGAGTGACCGCAAGGCGTTGCTCTGTCAGCTCGAGTAGCAGGCCCTGTTCGCGGTGATCGAAACTGGTAAGCACGTCACCGCGGCTACCTTTGCCGACGAGCGCTTCGACCTCAGCGACCTTCCCGGCCTCGAGGGCTCACGGGGGTTGGCGTGGGGCAAGACGACGGTGGATGATCTGGTGCGTGAGCTCGCGGCGTTGTTGAAGCGGGAGTGAGCCGCAGACTCGTCCCTGTGGTCAGCGCCTGATCTCGGCCGGACAGGCGTGAACCGGCGAACGTATCTATCGATGGGCCCCTAGGGACACCCACTCGCCTGGCAGACGCGCGCCCTACTACGGGCAAAACCGACCACCTCGTCGAACAGGCCCGTCAAGCTCCCGCCGTCGGCTCCCACCATGTCGTCGAGGCTGATGCCGGGACCGAGGTAGAGCCCCACGTGGGTGACGTCGATGGCGCCCTGCGGGATGCCAGTCACTCCGCCGCTGCCGTCGGCAACCTCCAGGGGATTGACCCCGGTGGGCGTGGGGGCGGCGAAGTTGCCACCCGCGGCGCCGAAGTAGACGTGCCAGCGGGTGCTGAAACCGCCGACGTCCTCGTCGCTGGTGAAGACCAGCCAGTTCAGATCGTAGTCGGTGGTGGAGAGCTGGTAGGCGCCGCCGCCATCCGGTGGCGGGTTGAGGGTTGGGACCGGTGGGAAGGTGGCCGCGGCGATCGAGCCACTGTTGGGCGTGCCGCGGGCGACGTAGGCGGTGAGCCGGCGGGTCACCGATGGGTCGAGCATGCTCGCCGTCGGTAATGCCAGAACCACGGTCCAAGGCTCGCCGGCCTCCAGGCCGCTGTGGGGTGGCGCGTGGAAGATGCCGATCTCACCGTCGGCGGTGGTGCCGTCCCCTGCGACGGCGGGGCATTCGTTGCGGGTGGGATCGACGTCGTAGTGGCACACCACAGCGCCATTGACCACGCCGTCGAACGCATCCGGGTTGGCCACGCGGTCGAGGCACGCCCCATCCGGGGCCGTGCAGTCGACCCCCATGGACAAGCCGAGGGGTACGAACCCCGACCCCGGACTCTCGACGCCGGTGAGAATGATCACCGCGTCCATGGTGGCAGCGCAGGGCGCCGGATCGCAGGCGGCCGGGTCATCCGGCAGGCCGGGCGCGGTGAGCACCGTGTACGCGCTCAGGTTCTGGTTCGGGGTGAGCCGGCCGTAGTCCCAGGTGGATGTGCCTGTGTCGAGCCGCGGGTAGGTGCCGCTCTCGATACGGTCCACGTAGGTGTCGGCGATGTGGTTCTCCCAAGCGGTGAGGCTGGTCCCCGATAGCGGCAGGTTGCCGCGCACGCCCGAGGCGAACTGGGAGAACATGGGCTGGGCCGTGTGGAACGCGGCGCCCACGTCGAACTGCAGCGGGCAGCCGCCGTCGCAGTCGCAGGTAGCCTCGCAGACCGCGTCGTCGCCGTCGTCGCAGGCGCAGTCTGCGGTGAGCTCCATGATGATCGGGATCATGTCCGCGATTTCGGCGATGTCGAACTCGCCGCCCAGGAACCAGGCCCAGCGCTGACCCGGCACGCCGGTGACCTCGAACTGGGGCTTGACCGTGATGGAGGCCATGTCGAGCACCGTGCCGCCGGGGATCGCGGCATTGATGGTGCTGAATCCCGGGAACTCGATCTCGTAGCAGCCGGCCGGCATCGGCACGATCTCGCAGTCGACGTCGCTGTCGCTGCCGACGATGCCGAGCATGGTCCCGGGATCATAGGTGAGCATACCGCGCGCCGGTGCGCTGACCCCGGCCGTGCCGTACTTGAGAAACCTCTGCTGGTTGTCGAGGTAGAGCTGCTCGTAGGTGGCGAAGTCGACGCGACCCTCGACGCCGCCTACCTCGGCGGTGGCCTCCCGGGCGGTGAGCGGCAGGGTCAGGTCGCTGGCGGTGACACCGACCAGGGAGAGGTGGTCGTAGCCGTTGGCGAAGACGGTAACGTTGTACGGGCCGGTGCCATCGCGGGCCGCTCCGGAGGTGACCACGCCGTCGGCGGCCGGAGTGAGGTTGAGGTCGCCGAAGGCATCGGAGACGCCATCGTTGTTCGAGTCGATGATGACCGTGGCGTTGTTGACCGGCGCGCCGGTGACGTCGTCGAACAAGTAGAGGCGTACGCCCGCGGCCGGGGCGTCGCCGAGGTGGGTGAGGGTCGCGTCACAGGTGCCCGCCGGTGACAGGGGGGTACCGACCGCGTCGACTACGGTGGCGGTCAAGCCGGCGGTGCCGCCAGCGGTGCCGGCGCTCGCTTGCAGGTCTGTGCCGGCCAGGGAAAAGAGACTCGACGGGTCGGTTAGCGCCAGGGTGAAGTTGGCGTTGGGCAGGGGCTTGCCGCCCAGGGCCGTGACCTCGGCCACCAGGACATCGATGGGCGCGGCCCCGCCGGCGGCCAGGGTGATCGTCGCGGGGTTGCCGGCGGTGGATACCTGGTCCGCGTCGCCAACGATGAAGCACTCGCACCCCGTGAGGGTGCAGGCGTCGGCCACGCTGGTGCAGGCGCAGGTGCCCGGGTCACAGTGCTGGTCCGCGCCGCAGGAGCCCGGCGTGCAGCAGCTCCACTCGGCGCAGCAGCCGTCGGTGCAGATCTCGCCCACGGCGCACTGGTTTGACAGAATGCAGCCCGTGGCGCAGCCGCCGCCACCCCCGCCGCCGCCGACTCCGCCGCCGCCACCGACTCCGCCTGTGCCACCGACTCCGCCGGTGCCGCCGACTCCGCCGGTGCCACCGACTCCGCCGGTGCCACCGACTCCGCCTGTGCCGCCGACTCCGCTCGAGTCGACGCAGAGGCTAGACAGACAGCTCAGACCCGCGTCACAGGCCTCGCCATCCGTGCAGGCACAACCTTCAGATCCCACCGGGCATTCATCGCCCGTGTCGGTCGAGCAAGCCACGAGGAACAGACCGATGACTAGGACTCCAACGTATCGCATGGGACCCCCCGGAGCAGCCGCCGAGGCTGCGCAACGAGTAACGAAGTGGGCGTATCCTACGACAAACTCGCTGGTACGAAAATGGGGCATGCGCACAATCATGCCGGCCCTACGGGGACGATCGATGTTGGCGCGCGACGCTGTCCTACGACCTGGCAATTTCTCCCACATGGGAACTCTCCGCGAGGAGTCTCCCCATGGGAGCCCACGCCCACGCCCGAGGCGAGGCAGAACGAGCGCCCAAAGAGAGATACGGCGCGATGGTGTGCGCCGCATAAAACCAAAAGGAGGTCCGGATCATGATTGCCCTTTTCCGAGCGCAATCGAATGTGATGCAGGTCGATGAAGGTCGCGCACCGGCACCCCGGCACCACGCACTGGCCGTGGTCGCGGCGGATCACCTGACGTC
>JAUUZB010000830.1 GCA_030590185.1 Deltaproteobacteria bacterium | reverse complement strand
GCTCCGGGAGCCTACCGAGGAGAATCCGGTCCCGGTCGCCTGTTATGGCAACCTGCGCCTCGATTGCGACGAGGTGAGCGCCCATGGCGCCATCGAGCCACGGGCCGACGAGCACGACCTAGCCCGCTTCCTGGATCGCACCTTTGATCCGGCGGTCAGCATCGAAACCCTCGCCGGCCACTACGGTCCGTACCGAGAGAGCCACGGCTCATCCGATCCCCACCGGATCGCCGAGCCGCTGCCCGGGGTGAAGCTCGCCCACTTCTACGGGGTGCGCAGCCAACACCGGGAGTACATCACAAAGGTCCGACTCGACTTCGAGCCCCTGCCGACCCTAACGGCGCTACGCCGCTGGTTGAGCCTCGGCCCCGGCAATGCGGACGCCGTCTGTCTCACCAGCGGCTGCCGCGATGTCACCGCGACCTACGAGCCCGGACCACGCGGCCGGCAGGCCAAGCTGACCTTCGACCTCTCGCCCGCCACCACCGTCGACGAAGAGATCGCCAACCCACGGGTTCGATCCCTCTCCTATCGGCCCCCCGAGGGCACCTGCCCGGTTGGGCGGGCGCTGTCCGGCGGCGGCGTTTTCGCGCCGCCCGCGACGCCTCTGCAACAACACATCGCCGGAGCCCTCGAGAAGATGGGCGACGAGCTGACCGATTACGGCTGGTCGACGGTGGTGTTGGCCGGGGCCCTCGGCGGCCAGGCGATCCCCGAGAACAAACAGAAGCGACGGGTGACGTTCACCCACGGGGCGTTCGCCTGGGACCTCAAAAAGGCCCGGATCACGATCATCGAGAAGAACTCGGAGCGGGTGACGGTGGAGATGAGCGTCGAGGAGCTGTCCCTCACGCCCTTCGACATCCCAGGGTTCGCATACGTCGAGGATCCCAAGTGCCTGTGTCGCCGGCCCAACTTCCCGGTTGCTCGCCAGCACACCTTTCGATTCTCCGGCTCGTCCGGATACACGATCCTCCTCGTGGTCGAGCTGTCGGACGGACCGCAGCCGATCATCGAGGCGATGTCCATGCAGCGCGGGTACCACAACACCATGCGCTGTGAGCCATAGCGTCGAGGTGGGCAACTACATCCGAGGGGACAACCGCGCCACGGCACCGGACCGACGCTTCGGCTCGGCGGAGAGCACCACCGCGGCGCTGGTCTCGTCCATGGCGTCGAGGTCATGCACCTCGAGGGCGAAGAAGCTCAGGGAGTAGAGGTAGCGGTCCATCACGATGCTGCGCAGCATGGCAACCGGATGGTCGGTGAGCTGGGCGTTGGTCTGCCTGCGGATCTGGTTGCAGGTACCGCGGTCCCGCGCTCGCTGGCGCCGGCAGCGCTGGCGCCAATATTCCTGCAGCTGGTCGCCGTGGCTGACGCGGCCGAGCTCGGAGAAACCTTCGTCACCGTCGATCCGAAAGACCATCAGACCGGTGAAGCGCTCAGCGCCGGTGTTGTTCACCGGCACTGCCAGGGTCTGGGTGCTCGGATCATAGGTAAGGGCGTGGTGATCATTCTGGGCCGAGCTCTGGGCGCCCTGGCCAAAGCGGTGGTGATGGGTGCGGGTTGGCGCGGCCGGATCGTTGACGTCGAAGATCTGAAGGTGCACGCCCTGCTGGCGACCGTTGCTATCGGCGTCCTGGCCGATGGTCAGCAACCGGCCGCCATCGAGCGGGTGAATGTAGCTGGAGAAGCCGTTGATCTCGAGCTCGCCAACCACCCGCGGGTTTCGGGGATCGGTCAGGTCCAAGGTGTAGAGCGGGTCGGTCCGGCGGAAGGTCACCACGTAGCCCTTGTCCCCGAACATGCGCGCCGAATAGATCCGCTCGCCGCGGGCCAGACCGATGACCGAGCCGACCACCTCGAGGCCGCCCTGTTGGTTGGGGCCGAGCACCAGGATGTTGTTGCCACGACCATCGGTGGTGGCGACCCGCAAGAAGCCCTGATGCTCGCTCATGGAGAACTGGTTCAGGATCTGCCCCGGCACCTGGCCGCTCCCGACATACTCGGGCTCGAGATCGGGGTTGCCGGCGTTGAGCAACAGCTTGTGGATCTGGTTGTTGCTGGCGACATAGAGCGCCTCGGTGGAGCTGTAGACCTGGAGGCCGCCGGCGAGCACGCCGATGGTCTCGGGCACTTCGTGGCGATTCAAGGGCAGGTGGGTGAGGGTGACGAGTCCGACGGGCGCGCCCTGGGTCGGCACATAGACCGCTCCGCAATCGAGCAAGGGCCTGAAGCTGCCACCGATGCGACGGGAGCGGACCCGGGGCAGCGCCGCGTTGAGCTCAGCCCGCGTCAGGCTCTCACGCAGATAGTCGCGCACCTGGCTCCGCAGGTCGCCGTGGCTCATCCGATGCCGCGCTCGTTGATTGAGAAACTGACGACCACGGGCCACCAGCTGCGCCGGCAGCTGAATGGGCGCATTGGTGACCAGATAGAGATCGCTGCCGATCAAACGCGAGGACTGGAGGTGGCCCTGGAGATCCACGTGGCGCTGGATGGCGGGGCGCCCGCGGTTGCTGACATCGATATAGGTGATGCGCGAGCCTTGGAGCGATTGGGTCGAGCCGGAGGCAGAGGCGACCCGCAGCTGAACCGACGACAACACCATCAGGGTGTCGCCGTAGAGATAGAGTTGGTTCGGCTTGGCGCCGTCCGCCAGGCGGAGACGGGCAACCATCCGCGTGCGCTCGGCCGGCCAGCTCTCGAAGATCAGGACCGTGTCGTCATTGGCGACATAGATGTGGCGACCATCGGTCTTGACCAGATCTGCCTCGTCGACGTTCACCTCTTGGACGTTGGTGCCGGTGAAGCTCTCGGGACCGGCGCCTTCCTTTTTGGCAAGCGCCGCGGAGGCCATGGACGCCACGGCCGGCATCTCGCTGGGCATGTCGGCATCCGACATAGGCATCGGCATTGGCTTCGACGGCGCGCCTATCGGCCGCGAAGGCTTGGAACGGGTTTTCGTTTCTTGGCGCGAGATGCGCGGGTGGCGGCGCGGGTGATATCGCCCCACCACCTGCTGAGCGGCCCAGTCGCTCAAGGCCGCGGCGACGTTGCGGCAATCATTGCTTTGGCGCAGCTGGGCTTCGGAGCCATGGCTCGGTCGCGCCGCAGCGGCGCCGTCCGCCACCAGCATCAAGGCCGAGGTGAGGGTGACAAAGTAGAGCTTGGTTCGCGGTCGTGACATCGTCGTCTCTCCTGCTCGCCCTGGTATGGGCGTTCATGGAGGTCTGTCGTGTCAGGCGTGGATTATGGGAACCCGGGTCGAGTGATCTGGCCTACGATGTCCCCAAAGCTGAGCGTACATCAGGCGTCACCACTCATGGCCTCGATACGGACGATGAGCTGGCCATCGTCTGCACAAACGCAGAGGGGCAGCCGAGCGTGGCCATCGGCGTAGTCCCCTGACTTCAGTCCTGCGCCACGGTAATCGCAACATTC
>JAUUZB010000511.1 GCA_030590185.1 Deltaproteobacteria bacterium | reverse complement strand
ATGTCGCCGTCGGTGCAGTGGCAGTAGGCGCAGTCGGTGCTGCTGGCGCTGCCGCAGTCCGGATCAAAGACCAGACACCCGCAGTCACAACCATCCCCCGCGCCGATATAACTCTGCTGGCAGGTGAGCTGGCTGGGATTCGCGGTCGTACCGCCCGTCCCACCGGTGCCCCCGTCCAACACGCACACGTCGTCCGCTCAGCAGACGTAGCCCGCGTCGCACTCGGTGTCGTACAGGCAGGTCGTGCACTGGCTGTTCCAGCAGATCAACCCGCCGGTACAGCCCGAGTTGTCCGTGCAGGTATTACCATCCGGCGCGCACAGGCCGTCGCCGTCGCAGACGAAGCCCGTGTCGCACTCGTCGTCGTACAAGCAGGTGGTGCACTCGCTGTTCCAGCAGATCAACCCGCCGGAGCAGTCGCCGTTGTCGACGCAGCCGGTCGTCGTGCCGCCCGTTCCGCCGGTGCCGCCGGTCCCGCCCGTTCCGCCGCCGCCGCAGATCCCGGTGCTCGGATCACAGACCTCGCCCGTACGACACTCCACGTCCTCGAGACACCCGCCACAATGGCCGCCGCCCCAGCAGGCATAACCCGGCGGACAGTCGTAGGCGGTGGTGCACTCGGGCAACACGCACTCCATGGTGCTGGTGTTGCAGATGTAGGAGTCGCCGCTCAAAAGATCCATCAGGTCGAAGCACATGAAGTCGCTGATGCATGGCGTGCAATAGCCGAGCAGGCAGGCATAGCCGCCGCAGTCGGCCCGAATGGAGCAGGTGCCGTCGGCGCTGGTTCCGCCCGTGCCGCCGGTTCCGCCCGTGCCGCCGGTTCCACCCGTGCCGCCGGTTCCACCCGTGCCGGCGGTTCCGCCCGTGCCGCCGGTTCCGCCCGTGCCACCGGTACCCGTATCGAGGGTACAGGTGCCGGCGCTGCACACCCGGCCCGTGCCGCACTCGATGTCGTTGTCGCAATCGCGGCAGTAGCCGCTGTCGTAGTCGCAGATCTTGCCGTAGGCATCGCACTCGCCCTGGGAGCTGCAGGGGATCCCCTGGCTGGGGTCGGCGGTGCACTGGTTCTCTCGACAGATCAGGCCGGTGGCGCAGTCGCCGCTGTCCATGCACTGGACGCAGTCACCAGCGCCCACGTCGCACACCAGGGCGCCGCAGTCGAAATCGCTGGTGCAGCCCTCTGGTTGGCCGCAGGAGCCGTCGACCAGGCAGACCTGGCCGGTGGAGCAGTGGCTGTCGTTCAGGCAAGAGACGCACACCTGGGTGGCCAAATGGCAGAACATGCCGAAGTCGCAGTCGGTGTGGGCGGTGCAACCCTCGGTGGGATTGACCGGGTCGCGCTCGCGGCAGTTGCCGCTGGCGCAGTAGTGGTCCGCGGCGCACTGGGCGTCGGTTTCGCACTCCTCGCCGGTGCCGCTGTCCGATTGGCAGACGCCACCGTCACAGAACTCGTCCAGCGCGCAGTCCGCGTTGCGAGAGCACTGGTCGACTTCCGGTTCTTTGCAGACCATGCCGAGGCAGAGCAGGCCCTCCTCGCACTCGTCGGTGGTGGCGCAAACGCCGCCGAGACCCTGAAGGCCCGGGTTGCCACTGTTGCCCGCGAGACCATCGAAGCCGTCGTCCTTGATGCGGTCGTCCAGGGCGCGCACGCCGCAGCCAGCCACGAGGGTGACCACGGAGAGGAGGAGGAATGAGCGCGTCACGTACTTCACGACTACTCCCGTTCTTACTTTTCGTAGTGGGCGTGCCATGTCCCACATAGTCCTAGCTGCAGCCCCGAACGCGCACACTGTAGAAGCCTGTGCTCGCACGTGGGATGGATTTTGGCTGAAATCATAGCTTTGTCAATACCTAGTTATTGCATACATAAACGCTAGTCACGCTGTCATGGGGAGGGTATGGCTATCCCCATGGTACTCACATGGAATCATTGAATAAATGATGTTACGTCCCGGTATGTCAATCGACTACATGTCACACCGTTCATTACCTAACCTCACAGAGTGATTAGTGTTCTGCGATCGGGTCCACGGGCCCGATCCAGTATCTTTATCGGCACAAACTCAAAAGGGTTTCGCCCGTCTTACGCTGCGGCGCGTCGTGGTCCTGCCCGTGCCGATCCTTGGAACGGTTGTCGGGGTACGGTATGGGAACGCCGCCCCCACGATAGGCTTTGCCACGATCCCCAGCCCACGGCGCAGGAGTCCTCAGGATGCAGATCTCGATTCACCGGGGAGACCCGGGCACGGCGGCGGTCGACCTCATGGCGCTCGGGGTGTGGGCCGGCGATCCGAAAAAGAGCTCGGTCTTCAAGATCCTCGATCGGGCCCTCGGCGGCGCCCTCGCGGCCTCTGCCAAGGAACAGGAGTTCGGTGGCAAACCGGGCCAGGTGCTGGTCCTGCACACGCTCAAAAAACTCCGCGCCCGGCGGGTGGCGCTGGTGGGGCTCGGCGAGCCAGGGGCGCTCGACAACGCCGCGCTCTTGACCGCCGGTGCGCTCGCGGCGCGTCGGGCGAACGCGGTTGGGGCCAAGACGTTGCTCTACGTGCAGCCCGGACCGATCGCCGCGCCGGAGGAGGCCGTGGCGCAGCTCGCTCGGGGCGCTATGCTGGCGTGTTATCGCTACACTGAATATAAATCAGACAAGGGTCGGCCGGCCTCCCTCACCAAACTGAAATTGCACCTACCGGTGAAGTCGGTCGCTGGTCTGGCCGCCGCTGGACGTCGGGCCACGGCCATGGCCGAGGGGGCCTGCGCCGCCCGCGATCTCATCAACCGTTCCCCGTTGCAGCTCTATCCGGAGAGCTTCGCCGCTGAGGCGGTGAAGGTCGTGCGCCAGCAACGGCTCCAACAGCGGCTCAAGGTCAAGGTGATCGCGCCCGCCGCCCTCGAGCGCATGAAGATGAACCTGCTGCTCGGCGTGGGGGCGGGCAGCACGCGCAAGCCGCGGCTGGTACACCTCACCTACACCCCCCCGGGCGGCCGCAAGACCGCCAAGCCGATCGTGCTGGTTGGCAAGGGGATCACCTTCGACTCCGGTGGCCTGAGCCTCAAGCCACCCACCAGCATGATCGACATGAAGGTCGACATGGGCGGGGCGGCCACGGTGTTCGGTGCCATGCTGGCGATCGCCAAGCTCGCGCCGAAGACGCCGGTGCACGGCATCCTCGTCCTCGCCGAGAACATGCCGGGGGGCGGCGCCATTCGGCCGGGGGATGTGATCACCGCCGCCTCTGGCAAAACGGTCGAGATCATCAACACCGACGCCGAGGGCCGGCTGGTGTTGGCGGACGCCCTGCACTACGCGCGTAAGCTCAAACCGAAGCTCACGATCGACGTCGCCACCCTCACCGGCGCCTGCGTCGTCGCCCTCGGGCCCCACACCGTCGGGTTGTTCGCCAACCAGGACGAGCTCGCCGACGCCCTGCTGACCAGCGCCAAACGGGTCGGGGAGGACTTCTGGCGCCTGCCCCTCACCGAGGCCCTCGACGGCCAGCTCAAGAGCGACGTGGCCGACTGCAAGAACACCGGCGAGCGGTGGGGTGGGGCGATCACCGCGGCGTTGTTCCTGCGCAAGTTCGCGCCCAAGGGCGGCTGGATGCACCTCGACATCGCCGGGCCGGTGACCTCGAACAAGGAAGCCGGCGCCTACCCCAAGGGCGCCACTGGCGTGGCGGTGGCCACCCTGGTGGACCTGATCACGGGCGGGTGAGCGGCGTGGTGCATTGGCGCGGTCTGCTGGAGCAAGCCGGCGAGGCCCGGCGGGACCAACGGTTCCGAGAGGCGTTACAGCTCAGCGACCGCGCCGCCCAGGCATGTGAAGAGGCCCGCTACCACGCCGCGCTCCTGCGCGGGGATGTGATGCTCGAGCTCGGGAACGCCGCCGCGGCGTTGAGCTCCTACGAGGCGGTGGCGGATCTGGACGTCCCGGACCCAGTGGTCGACTGCGCCCGCGGCATCGCCCTATTCGAGCTGACCCGCCTGCCCGAAGCCGACAACGCCCTGCGCAGCGCCATCCGCGGTCAACCGGAGCTGGCCGAGGCCTACTACGCCCTCGGCCTGGTGGCGGAGCTGGCTGGCACCGGCGAGGAGGTGGAGCTCTTCCGCTGGGCCCGCCGGCTCGACGCCGCTCGCTTTCCGCCGGTGGAGCAGCTCTCCCGCAAGGATTTCGAGGCGCTGGTCGGCGAGGCGGTCGCGGCGCTCCCGGGCGAGGTGGCCGAGACCATGGCGGAGGTTCCGATCATGATCGCTGAGATCCCGCATCCAGAGGATCTGCGCAGCGTCGAGCCGCCGATCTCCCCCACCTCCCTGGGCATGCTGGTGGATGGCCCCGAGGCCGCGAACGAACGGCCCGGGTTGGTCCTGTTCAAGCGCAACATCGAGCGGGCCCTGCGCGGACGCGACGCGCGCGTTGCCGGCCTGAGTCGCGCTATCGCCGAGGAGGTCAGCCACGCCTATGGTCTGCGGCTGGTGAAGTCCTGACGTGACGCCGGAGCTCACCATCCTGATCCCTGCCTTCAACGAGGCGTCCCGGATCGGCGGCTCCCTCGCGGCGGTGGCGCGTTTTGGCGCAGAGCAGGATCT
>JAUUZB010000629.1 GCA_030590185.1 Deltaproteobacteria bacterium | reverse complement strand
GCCGGCCGCGGCAGCCTCGGCATCGCCCTGCCCCCGATCCTCCACCTCGGCAACGAGGAGCAGAAGCAGCGCTTCATCCCGCCGGTGTTGAGGGGCGAGCAGATCGCGGCCCTCGCGGTCACCGAGCCCGGCGCCGGCAGCGACGTGGCGGGCATCATCACCCGGGCCCGCCGCGACGGTGACGACTACGTGATCGACGGCAGCAAGACCTTCGTCACCTCCGGTACCCGGGCCGATATCTACCTGACCGCGGTCCGCACCGGGGGACCGGGGCACGCCGGTGTCTCGATGCTGGTCATCGAGCGGGACCGGCCCGGATTCGGCGTTTCCAACAAGCTCGATAAGATGGGCTGGTGCGCCTCGGACACGGCGGAGCTTTTCTTTGAAAGCTGCCGGGTGCCGGCCGCCAACCTCATCGGCGAGGAGCACGGCGGCTTCGTGGCGATCATGCTGAACTTCTTCAGCGAACGCCTGCTCGTAGCCGGGCAGGCGGTGGCGATCGCTGAGCTGGCCTACCGCGAGGCGCTCACCTACGCCCGCGAACGCCACGCCTTTGGCAAGAGCCTGATGGGCTTCCAGGTGACCCGCCACAAGCTCGCCGACATGGCAACCCGCATCGCCGCAGCCCGGGCGCTCCTCGGCGAGGCCGCGGTCCGTTACGTCGGCGGGGACCGGAACGCCGCCCTCGCCGCCAAGACCAAGAACGCGGCCACCGACGCCCTGAGCTGGGTCGTCGACCAAGCGGTCCAGATCCACGGCGGCTATGGTTTCGTGCGCGAGGTCGTGGTGGAGCGCCTCTATCGGGATGCCCGGCTGTACCCGATCGGGGCCGGCACCCGGGAGATCATGAACGAGGTGATCGCCAAGGCAGAGGGGTACTGAGGCCTGTCCTGAGCCCGTCGAAGGGCCTGCGGGCCCCATTGACCCCCCTGGCTCCCAATGTCATAAGTCGCAACCTGGTTTTCCGGGAAGTGGAGACCCAGAACGGGCCCCTGGACGGCCCTCACCTACCAACATTTCATCTGCGAGAGACAGAGTATAATCATGAAGCTCTGGTACGGATTTTCAAAAGGCAAGGCCGACGGCGACCGCACCCAAAAGAACCTCCTGGGTGGCAAGGGCGCAAACCTGGCTGAAATGTCCAACCTCGGGATCCCGGTGCCACCGGGGTTCACCCTGCCGACCAGCCTGTGCGACAAATACCAAGCGGACGGCAACAAGCTCGGTGACGACGTCCTCACGGCCATCGACGAGGGCATCGCCTTCATCGAGAAGGCCCTGGACACCGGCGACAAGCGGCCGCGTTTCGGCAACCCAGAGCAACCGCTGCTGGTCTCCGTACGTTCCGGCGCCCGGGTCTCCATGCCCGGCATGATGGACACGGTCCTCAACCTGGGCCTCAACTCGAAGACCGTCGAGGGCCTCGCCGCCCTCACCAACAACAAGCGCTTCGCCCTCGACTCCTATCGCCGGCTGATTCAGATGTTCGGTGACGTGGTCAAGGGTGTGGACCGCGAGCTGCTCGAGAAGCCCCTCGACGACTTCAAAGAGAAGAAGGGCGTCGAGTTCGATCACGAGCTGACCACCGAGGACCTCGAGACAATCGTCGAGCAGATCCTCGCCGCCTACGTCAAGGCGGTTGGCTCCCCCTTCCCGGACGACCCCAAGACGCAGCTGCGCGAGGCGGTCGGCGCCGTGTTCGGCTCCTGGGACGTGCCGCGGGCGGTCACCTACCGCAAGCTCAACAAGATCCCGGGCGACTGGGGCACCGCCGCCAACGTCCAGACCATGGTCTTTGGCAACTTCGGCGACACCTCGGCCACCGGCGTGGCCTTCACCCGCGACCCCTCCACCGGCGACAAGCGCTCCATGGGTGAGTGGTTGCCCAATGCCCAGGGCGAGGACGTCGTCGCCGGTACCCGCACCCCCGGCCCGTTACACGAGTCGGGCGTCAAGGGTGACTCCAAGGTCGGCAGCCTTGAGAAGGCCATGCCGAAGGCCTACGAAGAGCTCACCGGCATCATGGAGCAGCTCGAGCAGCACTACCACGACATGCAGGACGTCGAGTTCACCATCCAGGACACGACCCTGTTCATGCTGCAGACCCGCTCCGGCAAGCGCACCGCGGCGGCGGCTCTAAAGACCGCGGTGGATATGCACAAAGAGGGCATGATCGACAAGAACGAGGCCGTGCTGCGGGTGACCCCGGAGCAGATCGATCAGCTGATGCACCCGCAGATCGACCCCAAGGCCGACAAGACACTGTTGGCCACCGGCCTGCCCGCCTCCCCGGGCGCCGCCGCTGGCACCGTGGTCATCGATCCAGACGAGGCGGAGAAGCTGGCCAACAAGGGCCAGGACGTCATCCTGGTGCGCAAGGAAACCAGCCCCGAGGACATCCACGGCATGCACGCCGCCCGCGGCATCCTCACCGCCACCGGCGGCATGACCTCCCACGCGGCGGTCGTGGCCCGCGGCATGGGTCGGCCCTGTATCGCCGGCTGCAGCGCGCTCAGCGTCGACCAAAAGGCCGGCACCGTCGTCATCAAGCAGGGGGCCAAGAAGATCACCCTGAAGATCGGCGACCCGATCACCCTCGACGGTGGCATGGGCAAGGTCTACGAAGGGATCGTTCCCACCGTCAAAGCGAAGCTCGGTGGCAGCTTCGGCGAGTTCATGTCCTGGGCGGACGACGTGCGCACCAAGAACGTTCGTGCCAACGCCGACACCCCCGAGGACGCTCGCAACGCCATCGAGCTCGGCGCCGAGGGCATCGGCCTGTGCCGCACCGAGCACATGTTCTTCGCCCCGGACCGCATCCGCGCCGTGCGCGAGATGATCCTGGCCGACGACCTGGCCTCCCGCCGCAAGGCGCTCGCCAAGCTCGAGCCGATGCAGAAGAGCGACTTTGTCGGCATCTTCGAGGCGATGACCGGCAAGCCGGTGACCATCCGCTTCCTCGATCCGCCCCTGCACGAGTTCCTCCCCCACGCCGATGAGGAGATGGAGGCGATCGCCAAGGAGCTGGGGGTCACCTTTGAGGAGCTCAAGCAGAAGCGCGATAGCCTGCACGAGTTCAACCCGATGCTCGGCCACCGCGGCGTCCGCCTCGGCATCACCTATCCCGAGGTCTACGAGATGCAGGCCCGGGCGGTGCTGGACGCGGCCTGTGAGGCCAAGAAGAAGGGCGTCGATGTTCTGCCGGAGATCATGATCCCGCTGGTGCTGGGCGGCGAAGAGCTGCGCATCAACCGCGAGATGGTGATGCGCGTCGCCGACGAAGTATTCGAGAAGAACGGCATGAAGGTCGACTTCATGGTCGGCACCATGATCGAGCTGCCGCGGGCCGCCCTGATGGCCGACGACGTCGCCAAGTACGCCGACTTCTTCAGCTTCGGGACCAACGACCTAACCCAAACCACCATGGGCCTGTCGCGGGACGACGCTGGGCGTTTCTTGCCGGAGTATGTCGAGTCCGGAATCTTCCCGGCCGACCCGTTTGCCAGCCTGGACCAGTCCGGGGTCGGCAAATTGGTGGCGATCGGAACCGAGCTCGGCCGCAAGGTCAAGCCGGATCTCAAGGTCGGCGTCTGCGGCGAGCACGGCGGCGACCCGTCGTCGATCGCGTTCTTCGCCAAGACCGGGCTGAACTATGTGAGCTGCTCACCCTTCCGCGTGCCGATCGCGCGTGTCGCCTTGGCCCACGCGGCGCTGGCCGAGGCGGCGTCCAAAAACAGCTGATGCGGCGAGCGGTTGTCATCACGGCCGCGCTGGTGACCGCCCTCGGGGCGGTCGCCTGTGCGTACGACCTGGAAGGGGATCCCCCCCCCGAGAAGTCCCTCTACTTCCCGATCGGGGTGACCGCCAACGCCGATCAGAGCGAGCTGTTTGTGGTCAGCTCCAACTTTGATCAGCGCTACAGCTCCGGTTGGTTGGGCGTGATCTCCCTGGACGTTCTCCTCGAGCGTTTCGCCGAGATCCCGTGCCTCGGCGCCTGCGCCAGCGGAGATGCCTGTGTGACGTTGGCGCCTGACTACGCTTGCGTCGCGGAGCTGACCGGTGAGCAGGGGGAGGAGAGCTGCTCGGACTGCACCGACTACCAGGTTTG
>JAUUZB010000749.1 GCA_030590185.1 Deltaproteobacteria bacterium | reverse complement strand
CAGCGGCGGGCGGCGGGGTTGTACGACCGGCGGCACCTGCCGGAGGAGCGGTATGGGCGGTTGTTATTTGAGTGGGCGTATCCGGAGATCGCGGATTATTGCCTGCGGCATCGGTTGCCGTATCCGGAGCTCACGGCGGAGGGGGATATTGTTGGGGACTTTCGGAAGCCCGGGGAGTGAGCGGGACGACGACGCTCAGGGCTGTACGCCGAGGGCGCCGACGATGCGGATCATGGACGGGCCGTAGCTGGTGAGGCCGAGATCGGTGACCGTGCCGCCGACCTCGAATTGCACGCGGCGCACGCCCACGTTCTCCGCGATCAACACCAGGCCGGTGAGGCCGCCGCGATCGATCACCACGGCGCTGCTCGGCAGCTGCGGCGAGGCGCCGTCGGAGGTTGGCTCCCCGAGGTTGGTGAAGGGCTGGATCACGTCGGTGGCGTCGTAGGCCAGGAGCCAGAGAGCGTTGCCGTAGCCGTCGAGCACCAGGGCGGCGTCATCGTAGGGGGAGGTGACGATGGCGAGCGGGTCGCCGATGTCCGGCAAGACGTCGATCGGGACCACGGTGTCCGCGACGATCTCGACCACCGCTACGCGATCGCTGACGGCGAAGAATGCGTTGTTGTCACCGAGCAGGGCGTAGCGCCCGTCCGGCGTGACCGCGAAGCCACCGAAGCTCGTGTCGGCGTCGGGGAAGCCCGGGGCGCTGTTGAGCAGGGTCAGCCAACCGTCCCAGGCGAGGACGTGCACATCGTTGTCCAGGGCGGAGTCGAGGATGTCCCTGGCCGGGAGCACGACGCGGTCGTCGCGGCCGGGGACGAAGCGCAGGCTTTGCGCCAGCTTGCTCGGGGCGAGCAGCCCCTCTTCGGTGAGGGTGCCGTCGCACTCGACGCGCAGGCCGTAGATGCCGCCGCCGTTGTTGCGCCAGTTGCCGTCGACCACCAGGGCGCGGCTGCCGTCCGGCGCGATGATCACCTCGGTGGCGTAGAACTCGTGGTCCACGCCGCTGTAGGCGGTCTCGAGGATCTCCACCGTGGCGCCGAGGCGAAACACCCCGAGGCTGCCGTCCTCTTGAGCGACCAAGCCTATCTCGCCGTCGGCGGTGAAGGCGACGGTGCCGGAGGTGGCGCGGCCCATTTCAAAGGTGGTGCCGTCGGTGGTGAGATTGCCCCAGGCGTCGAGCTCCCAGACGTCCCAGCGATTCGCGGGGGCGCCGGTGCCGTCGTAGGGATGGGAGACGATCACCTTGCGGGTGTAGTCGTCCGGCGGTGGGGTGCGCGGGCAGAGCGGCGGGGCGGCGTCGCCGGGGGGTGTGTTGTCACCGGGGGCAACATTGTCGCCGTTGCCCGGCTCACCGTCGCCGTCAAACCCAATGACATCCCCGCCAGGGACGTCGCCCTTCTCGATGCCATCCCCAGGCAGCACACAGGCCGAGAGCCCCACGGCCAGGATCCAAAGCCAACGTCCCATGACGCCCACGTTATCTCGCCCCGCGCCGTTCGCCAACCGTTCCCGGTTTGTCCCGCTCACGGCGGGCTGCTAGAACCTGAGCCCCGCCGCGGAGAGTCACATGATCCCGTTTATCGAAATCCCGGGCATCAGGATCTGGGGCCCGTTTGGCATCGAGCCCTTTGGCGTGCTGGTGGTCACCGGCGTCTTCCTCGGCGCCTGGTACGGGATGTGGCGCGGCAAACAGGCCGGCGTCCACCGCGATATGTACATCGACGGCCTCTATTGGTGCATGGGCGGCGCGTTCTTGATGGCGCACATCGTGGAGGTGGTCTTTTATCACCCGGAGAGGTTGGTCACCGAGGGTCCCCTCAGCCTGTTCAAGGTCTGGGATGGCTTGAGCTCCATGGGTGGCTTTGCCGGCGCGGTGCTCGGCAACTTCATCTTCTACCGATTGATCAAGAAACGCCGCTGGCTGTTCGAGGCGGAGTTGCAGGTGCAGAGCATCATCGTCGGTTGGATTCCAGGCCGGCTCGGTTGCACCTTCGCCCACGACCACCCCGGCAGCCACACCGATTTCTTCCTCGGCGTGCAGTATCCAGGGGGCGTTCGCCACGACCTCGGCTTCTATGAGCTCCTGTTCACGGTCCTGGTGATGTTCCCGATCATCTTCGTGATGCACCGCTTCAACCCGCCCAAGGGCAGCTACGTGGCGGCCTGGGGCCTGGTCTACGCGCCGATCCGCTTCATGTTTGATTTCCTTCGCAAGGCCGAAGGGTCCGGTTCCGACGTACGTTACCTGGGTCTGACCCCGGGGCAATACGCGGCAATAGGGATGTTCTTGGTCGGGGCAGCGTTTGCGATTCGGGCCTGGCGCAACCGGGACGAGGTGCCCGGGCCGGAGCCGTATACGGAGGAGCAGCTCGCGGATCCGAAGGGGAAGTGGATCAAGCCAGATCGGTGATCCCGCACAGCGCCGTTCTCACGGGCAGTCGGCTGGACAGTTGATCGCCTTCTCCTCGGCCGCGCAAGCCGCGTCGCCGCAGACTGGTAGAAGGCTCGGCTCCCCGTCGGCCACGAGTCCCCCGGCGAACATGGCCAGAGTTTCCAATGTGTTCATATCGCAGGTCATCGGGTTGAGAGTTGGAGACGTGGTCTGGCTAACGTATGAAAGACCCATGCCAACAGCGCATCTCGAGGTGATGACCTCGACTCCCGCTCGGGGCGGCTACTGGGGCGCTGGTCCATCTGCTCGGCGGGGGAAACTCGCCGGCTTCCGGGGGTTACCGATTCGTGACATCGCCAGCAGCCCGACGCCTAGATCACGTTCGATGTGAGGGCCGACGGTGCGGCAAATTGACCTCGCCTGGCATGGGTATTGAAGGATGTATCGACGCAGCCCCGTGCGCAGGCGAGAAATGAGGCGCGCGTCCTCGTGCCTGTTGATATCTGGGTGAGCCCTTGGCCCGAAAAGCAGATATGAACAAAAAGCGCACCATCTACACCCACGTCGTCGCCATGGGTGTCGTTTGTCTCGCCTGCGTCGGGCTGGTGGCTGCCCTCCTGTATCAGGCCACCTTCGAGAACATGCGGGAGCAACTGGTGGACACCGTCGAGCATCGCGCTCGCCTGGTCCATGACCTCGCCCTCCACGACAGCGGGGACGCCGAGGTGTTCGGAAACAGCACACCGACCGTCACCGCCCTGAGCCAGGCATTGGACGCCTATCGCAGCCTCGAGGGATTTGGGGAGACCGGAGAGTTCACCTTGGCTCGACTCGAGGGCCAGGGCTTCGTGTTTGTCTTGGAGCCGCATCACGTGGAGCCGGAGAGGATGACGTCGGGGCTCAGCGGCCCCGCGGCTGAGCCCATGCGCCTGGCGCTGCGGGGCGAGTCGGGCACCTTGGTGGGGGTTGACTATCGCGGGGAGACGGTACTCGCTGCCTATACGCCCGTCGAAGGTCTCGCCTGGGGCGCCGTGGCGAAGATTGACGTCAGGGAGATCCAGAAGCCCTTTGTGCTCGCCGGGCTCTTGGCCGCCTTGGCTGCCCTGGTGGCCTTCGCCATCATCGCCTTCCTGTTCGTGCGTCCGATGAGCATCGTGATTCGTCATTGGCGGGAGAGCGAGGCAGAGCTCAAGGCCGCGCACGATCGGCTCACCGAAATGAACCATCGCCTGGTCGAGAACCAGGTGAAGATGATCCAAACCGCCAAGCTGTCGTCCAT
>JAUUZB010000528.1 GCA_030590185.1 Deltaproteobacteria bacterium | reverse complement strand
GGGGTAGATGTCGACCCCGTCGACCTCGGCCGCGACCAGGGTGGCGCGCGCTTCGTTGGGGGAGGCGCTGGTGGCCGCCAACTCGACAGCGCCGGCCTCCACCAGTTGCACCAAACCGCGGGCGTCACCACAGCCGAGCTCCAACACTCGGCGGCCTTCGGCATAGGGGCTCAACAGAACGTTGCGGGCGTCTGTTTCGAGGGAACGCGTGCTGGTCATGGCCGGATCCGTATCATAGGGCAAGGTTGATCACAGCCGCCATTTGCCGGGCTGTGGCTTCTCCCCTGGACTTTCCAGGCTCGGTTCGGTTGCCGCGGGCCCCGGGACCGGAAGGGGCGTCGGTGTCGGCGTTGGCGCGACTGGCGGAGGCACCGACCCAACTCCGGTGCCCGGCGGGATCACCGGGGGCAGCGCCATGATCGGCGGCGGCGACTGGGGACTGCCCAGCGCCGAGCCGGGGGGCACACCGGGTTGCAGGGGCTGGGGCGGTTGTCGGCCGAAGGGGTTGATCTGCCCCTGGGGGTTCGCCGGGAGGTTGCCAGGCAGTCGAGCACCAAACAGAGGCAGACGCTGCTGGAGATAGCCGATCCACTGATCCGAATTGGTGGGCCTCGAGGTGCCGAGCTGCTTGGACAGCTGGAACTCGGCCATCGCCTCCTCGAGCAAGGTGGTCGTCTGCCGCACCATCTGGGTGCCGCGCTGATAGGCGAGGTCGGCACGCAGGGTGTTGAGCTCGATGCGCTGCTGCTCGGAGAGACCAGGTAGCACCTGGCAACGCGCGATGTAGTCGGTGGCCCGCGCGAGCGCCTTGGGGTCCTCTGACTTGAGCCCACCGCGCGCCCACCCGGCGAGTACCATGAACAACGCCCGGTCGAGGTCGGCACGGTCGTTGAACTCCTCGTTGTGCTCCAGACGCGCGCCCTCGGGCATCTCCAGCGGCTCGTAGGCAGCCCTCAACGCCTCGGCCTTGGGCACGAATGCAACGAAGCCAACCGGCAGGTTGCGACCCTTTTGCACGACCAGTTGGCCGTGGCGATCGGCGATGCGGTAGCGCCGGGCGTTGAGATCGCTGAGCAGATAGAGCACCACCCCGGCCAAGGCGATGATGATCACCACGACCAAGAGAATCGTAAATCCGCGGGCCGCGCCGCCCGCCTCTGTCCTGGCAATGCGCCTAGCCACGGTAGACTCCCACGTAGGGCAGGTTCCGGTAGTACTGGGCGTAGTCGAGGCCATAGCCGACCACGAACTCATCTTCGATGGTGAAGCCGACATAGTCGATCGGCACTTCGACCTGGGTCCGGGCCGGTTTGTGCAGCAGCGTGCAGACCTTGAGATCCGAAGGCTTCCGGGTGGCGAAGTTGCCGAGCAGGTATTGCATGGTCAGGCCGGTGTCGACGATGTCCTCGACGATCAATACCCGCTCGTTCTCGATCGGCTGCGTCAGGTCCGAGGTGATCTTGACCACGCCGCTCGACTTTGCCTCGTCGCCATAACTGGAGATACCGATGAACTCCGTGCGCAACGGGATATCGCAGGCCCGCACCAGGTCGGAGAAGAACACGAAACAGCCCTTCAGAATGCCGACCATGGTCACACCCTCCGAACCATAGTCGCGGCTGATCTGTGCTCCCAGCTCGGCCACCCGCGCCTGGATCTGCTCGGTGCTGAGCAGGACGTCCACCTTGCCGTGATCAACTTCGATTTTGCTACACATAGCTGTTGTTCAGAATCTCGCCGAGGCCACCGGCGCCCGGGACGATGTATTGTCGTTCGTTCAACCCAAACTCCTCCTCGATCCGCTCGCCGAGCCCGGTGCTCAGGATCGCCTCAGGCGACATGCCCCGGTCGAGACGGATAGCGTAGATCACGACATCTGGATGATCGCTCGTCAACCGCCTCACGTACTCCGGGGTGATGATCAGGTTGAGACACACGATCTTGAACGGCGTTCCCTCCAGATCCTTATAGACACTCGACGCCCGCGACATGCTGCCGCCGGTGGCGCCCATGGGGTCCGGTAAAAGCACGATGGCGCCGTCCACATCCCCGCCAATCTTGTTCCCGGACATGGCCACCCCGGTGACCGTGCCGTCTTCGGCGGTCACCCTGTTCATGTAGAGGTGATCCTGGCGCACGTTGTTCGGGTCGAGCAGCCGGGCGAGGCATTCGAAGGCGATCTGCGACGGCAGGGTGCCGGCGCGGGCAATGTCGACCGTGATCACGCGGGTGGTCGGGTCGAGGACGCTGCCGGCCCAGATGCCATTCGGCGTGGAGCCGTACATGCGGGTGCGAATCTCGGTGCCAGACCGCGGCAGCTCGTTGGCGATCACCATGCGCACCATGGTCTCGTACATGTCCCGCACCAGCCAGGTGATGTCCGGCTGGACCGTCTCCGGTTGGCAGAGCCGCGCCAGCTGGGTCAGGAGCACTGGGTCGGCGAGAAGGTGAACGTTGGGGCCATACCCGTGCTCGAGTTCTGGCAGACGGTAGGCATAGGTGTTGTAGGCTTTATCTCGCATGGCTAGGGATAGAGCATAGATCGGCCCGGATGGGCGTGCCAGGGCTGGCAAAACCCGACCCCGAGGTTGGCATCCAGGGCGCCCCCTGTGCTAGACCGCCGCCCATGAGCTCATACGACCCCTTTGACGAAACCAAGCGACAGGTCGATCAAATCCGGCGCTGGGCCCGCAGCCGCCGGCAGTTAGTCTACGTGATTGGCGGGGGCCTGCTGCTGGTCCTGTTGGGTTGGAAATCCTACTACCAGGTCGAGGCGGAGGAGGTGGCGATCGTCTTGCGCTTTGGCAAGCACGTCGACACCACCCAGCCCGGGTTGCACTTTAGAATTCCCTTCGTCGAGGACGTCGTCCTCGTGCCGGTGTCCCGGCAAATGCGCAAGGAGTTCGGCTTCCGCACCGCGCGGGCCGGCGTGCAGTCGGAGTTCATCCGTAACTCCCGCACCAGGGCCGAGGCGCGCATGCTGACCGCCGATCGCAACGTCGGCACCGTCGAGTGGATCGTTCAATACATGATCGCCGAGCCGGAGAAATACGTCTTCAACTTCCGGGACATCGACGCCACCATCCGGTTGATGGCCGAGGCGACCATGCGCTCGGTGGTCGGCGACTACACCATCGACGAGTTGATCACCGAAGGTCGCGCCGACATCGAAAACGAGGCCCACAAGCGGCTCAAGGAGCTCAACGATCTCTACGACACCGGTGTCGTCATCCAGGTCGTCAAGCTCAAACGGGCCGACGTGCCCGACCCGGTCAAGCCCTCCCTCTCCGAGGTGGAGGAGGCCAAGCAGGAGAAGGCGCGGATGATCAATGAAGCGGAGAAGGAGTACAACAAGATCATTCCGCGGGCCAAGGGACGCGCCGACCAGATGATCGCCTCCGCGCAGGGCTACGCCGCCGAGCGCGTCAACACCGCCGAGGGCGACAGGGACCGCTTCGTGGCGGTCTACAACGAGTACCGCAAGGCCAAGGAGGTCACCCGGACCCGCCTCTACTTCGAGTCCCTCAGCAAGGTGCTGCCCAAGGCCAATAAGAAAATTCTGATCGACCCGGAAATGAAGGGTCTCGTTCCCCTCCTCAACCTGTCGGAAGGGAAAACGCCATGAAGTCAATCATCGGCATCATCCTCGGCATCACCGTCCTCGTGCTGATCGCCGGCTCCCTCTATACGGTTGGCATGACCGAACAGGTGATCATCACCCAGTTCGGTAAGCCCAAGGGCGATCCGATCCGCGAGCCAGGCCTGCACTTCAAGCTCCCCTTCGTGCAAAAGGTCAACGTTCTCGACAAGCGTTGGTTGGAGTGGGACGGCGAAGTCGGCGAGATGCGCACGGCGGAGAAGACGCCGATCATGGTCGACACCTACGCCCGCTGGCGGATTTCCGATCCGCTGCGTTTCTTCAAGCGCCTGCGCACCGAACAGAGCGCCCAGACTCGCATCGACGACATCATCGAGAGCGAGACCCGCAACGTGCTCGCCGCCAACAAGTTGATCGAGGTCGTGCGCTCAACCAACCGGGAGCTCCCGACACGGTTCGAGGAGGCGCGGCTCGAGGCCGATCAGCCCGGACAGCCGGACGAAGCGCCGACGGCCGGTGAGCCGGACGCCCGATCCAGGGACCGGGCGGCCGCCGAAGCGGCACAGATCGAGCACCGCGCCAAACAAGCGAGCATCATCGCCGAGAAAATCGAGAAGGGCCGCGATCACCTCACCGCCATGATCCTGGAGCGGGTCAGCAAGGTCGTGCCGGAGTACGGCATCGAGGTTGTGGACGTTCGCTTCCAGCGGGTCAACTACACGCCGCCAGTAGAAAAGGAGAACTTCGAGCGGATGATCGCCGAGCGCAAGCGCATCGCCGACAAGTACCGCGCCGAGGGTCAAGGCGAGAGCGATCGCATCCGGGGCCGCATCACCAAGGAGGTCAAGGAGATCGAATCGACGGCGTACAAAACCGTGCAGGGCCTCAAGGGTGGCGCC
>JAUUZB010000106.1 GCA_030590185.1 Deltaproteobacteria bacterium | reverse complement strand
GCCGGCTCGCGTAGTTGCGGAGCGAGACGGCGCAGCCGGCTCGCGCAGCGCGTAGGGAGACCCGAAAGGGGCTCCCGGAGCCGCCGGAGGAGACGCCCGCAGGGCGGCTCCGTAGGCGCCCAAAAAAACACCAGAGAGATGCCTCTCAGGGACGGAGCTCGAGCTTCGCGTCGATCGCCGCCGCCTTGAGCTTCTTGAGCAGGCGGGCTTCAATCTGCCGCGCCCGCTCGCGGGAGACGCCGAACTCATCGCCGATCGTGGCGAGGGTATCGGGCTCGTCGGCGAGCAGTCGATGCTCGAGGATGTAGCTCTCGCGCTCGTTGAGATCCTTGCTGCCCGCCTCGAGGACTTCGTGCAGTAGCCGATGCTCCTCCTCGGCCATGGCCAGGCTCTCTGGATCCGGCGTGCCGTCCTCGAGCATGTCGAGGTGGCGGGCGCCGAGGTCGTCGGCCAGCGGCGCGTCGAGCGAGAAATCGCGCGCCGCCATCCGGGCCTCCATGTCCGATATGTCCTCTTTTGATACACCGAGTCTCACCGCCAGGGCGTCCTTGGTGGCCTCGACGTCCCCCTGGTTGGCGGCCTCGATCTCCGAGCGTTGGGAACGGAGCTTGAAGAAGAGCTTACGCTTGACCCGACCGGAGCCGAGCTTGACCAGCGACCAGCTGCGCATGACGAAGGACTGGATGTGGGCGCGGATCCACCAGACCGCGTAGGAGATCAGGCGGTAGCCCTTGTCCGGATCGAACTTCTTGACCGCGTGCATCAGCCCGATGTTGCCCTCCTGCACCAGATCCAGCAGGGTCAGGCCGTAGCCGCGGTAGGTGTGGGCGATCTTGATCACGAACCGGAGGTTGGACACCACCAGCTTGTGGGCGGCATCCACGTCGCCATCGTCGCGGTATTGACGGGCGAGACGTTGCTCCGCCTCACGATCGAGCACCGGATAACGCGACACCTCCGAAACGAAGCGATCGAGCTCATTGCCCCTCAGTGCGATCGTTTGAGTCGTCATCTCAGTGTCCTTGGCCATCCACTATTTAAGATAGGGACATTACGCGCCGTGTCAAGCCGCTTAGCGCGAAGAAAAACCCAGTCAAATCCGTGGCTTGAGATACACAGGGCACCCGTATCAACGCTCTCCACGACAATCATAGTGCCGAGTGAGAGCCCGTCAAGGCCCGAAAGGATTCGCGGCTAGAGCGCGCCGGTTGGATCCGGTCCCCGGATCGTGAGGGTCAGGCTGTCGGGCAGAGGTGGCGGACGTGGGTCCCGCGGGTCTTGACCCGGCGCGACCACCCCAAAGTAGACGCCCAGAACGGTGCCGGTCGCCGCGGCCAAGGTGCCGCCGATCACTCCCCAGAGCACCGGGGAGCAGTACAGGGGCGCGTCTTCGGCGTCGCAGCCGGTCTTGGCTGGCTCCGGCGGAGGCTCGATCACGCTGGAACCATCCCCCTCGCCTGAGGAGGCCTCGATCGTCTCGGTCCCCCCTCCGGCGCTCGAATCGCCGGAGTCACCATAGGCCCCGGACCCGGAATCGCCGCCGCTGTCGACCATGCTGTCGTCGCTCAGCCCATCATCCCCGAGACCGTCGTCCATGGGAGTGTCGCTAGCGGAGCCCGCCTCGGAGGATGGAGCGAGGCCGTCATCTTCGGTGCTACCGGACATCACGCCGCCGGTGGAGCCGTCGGATTCATCGACCGCGGTCGGCTCCTCCACCATCGCCTCCTCCTCCTCCTCTGGAACTTGGATGCACTCCACCAACTTCCTGGACGGGCGCACCCGGACGGGCGCCTCGGGGCTGCCGTAGCGGGCCGGACCATTGCCGTTCTCGTCAAAGACCTCGATGAAGTACTCGAGCACGCCCTTGAGCTTGCGCTTCTTGAGTGTCGCCTTGAAGTCCTTGCCGCCTGGCATCTTCTTGAAGGAGGCGCTCTTCCAACGCCGCGAGCGGGTGCGGTAGATGACCTTGGGATCGAAGATAGGAGAGTCGTCGTAGAAGCGCGCGATGATCTCGAAGTTCCTCCGCTTCTTGTAGAACTCGCAGGGCTCGTGGACGATGCCCGGGGGAAGGAGGTCGTCCTCCTGCGCAGCAGCCTCAGGGGTGCCAACCAGGCCCGCGCCCACGAACAGCACGAGCGAGGCCAATCCCAGCTTCCAGCGCCGCGTACGGGGTCGTACCGCAAACGTCACCGACGTTAGAGCAAGTCGTAGGCTAGTCATCAGAAACGATCTTGCCACCTTGGGCAGGCAGGTACAATTCTGGTGTAGCACAATTGTGCAACTTCGCCCACCTTCGGTTGGCGAAGACTCGGGCCTCTAACGCCCGATCTGGCAAGAGGCGAGGCGTTCCGCCCCCAGGGGGCCACTGCCTCGACGCGCACAGTAATTCACACGCCGATTGCCCGGCCCGGCCAGAAGGAAAGCGGCGGGTCCGGAGCGAGTGCCCCGGACCCGTCTATTTCGTCAACAATAGAGGGTATAGCAGCTAAGTGGCTCAGCCGCCTTCGGCCGGAGCAGCCTCTTCGGCCGGAGCAGCCTCTTCGGCCGGAGGAGCCTCTTCGGCAGCCGCCTCGGCGGGGGCAGCTTCGCCCTCGACAGCAGCGGTCTCGCCTTCAGGTGCAGCCTCTTCAGTCGCAGCCGCCGGCTCCGCCTTCGGCTCTTCCTTCTTCGCGCCACCACAGCCCATGCCCAGGCCCAAGGTGACACCCAGGAACGCCACGAGGCCGATTGTCTTCAGTTTCTTCATTAGAATCACTCCTGCGTCATACAGACCGGTTGAGGACTAATTGGGGAAGTTTGGGCAGCATGTTCTCCACTCCCGGCTTCCCTTTGGCTCCGCCGGTGTCGACCTCGCTCGCGAGGACAACCCGGCATCGAGAAGGGATTCTTGCAAGATTCCGGAGTTGAAGGCAAACAGGATGTCCACCTTTCCCAAACCAGGGGGTTGCATTGACCTCAGTTTCATGGCTGCTCGCCGGAGTCCTCGTCGCCGGAAATCCGCCCGCAGGCGCCCCCGCGCCCGGGCGCACGCTGGTCGTGGCCCTCGGGACCTACGAGGGCGCAGAACAGCGTGTGCGGGCCCGGGCGGACCGTGAAGCAAAAAACACCGCGACGATCCTTTCCCACGCCGAAGTGATCGCGAAACTGATCGGCGACCTCCCTGGAGACGAGCCACCCACGGACTCGTTCTCGGCCCTGCTCGACCGGGCCCGCGATCTCGAGGCCGAGTTCGAGTCAGACCGAGCGGCCGAGGTCTACCAACAAATCATCGCAGGGTTTGATCACGCACTGCGTCCAACCGGGCCGGAGCGGGCCGCCACGGCCCAGGCGTTGCACGAGTTGGCCGCGTCCTTAGCCGCCAACGGTCACCCCGACGACGCGGCCGAGCGGGCCCGTCAAGCGGCCCGGCGTTTTCCCGACCACCCACCGGATCCCCTGCGCCAACCCCCGGCGCTGATGAAACTGTTCGACGTGGCCAACGAGGAGATCCTCGCGGCGCCCACCGGCAAGGTCGTCGTCACCTCGGTTCAGGAGGGCGAGGTCTTCTTGGATGGCCGGTCCCTCGGCAACAGCCGCGGTCGGGTCGTACGCAGCCTGCCGGTCGGGCGGTACCGGGCTTGGCTGGTTACCGAGGCCGGGATCTCATTGCCACACCCGTTGCTGATCGAAGCCGGGGTTGAGAGCGAGCTGACGATCGACGCCGCGCTCGACCGCTGCTTGCAGCTCGCACCGATCTTGACGTTGACCTGTGAAGAACGTTGGCAGCGCGATCTCTTCGCCCTGGTGCGCGCCGTCGGCGCCGAGCGTGGCGTCGGCGTGCCCCCGGAGGGATACGCGCCCCAAGACAGCTCCGCGTTTACCGACGGCGCCTTGATCGTCTCGGCCGACAGCCTGCCGGCGGGGCTGGCCGAGCCGGGACCCGAGATCAACGAGCCCGGGGGTACCGAGATCCCGCTGCCCGTCTTCAGTCCTCTCTACCTGATCCCGCTCGGCGGCGGGCAGTTTGCCCAGGAGCGCTACCTGTTTGGCGCCGCCTACCTCGCCGTTGAGATCGGGCTAATCGTCTGGGCCGTGGTCGCGGCGGTTGGCTACGGCAACGTGGTACGCAGCGGCGCCATCGAGCCGGAGCCCGCGGCGAGGCTGCAGCGCAACCTGGCGATCGGCGTCAGTGTTTCCTTCGCGGCGGCGACCGTCATCGAGGCGGTGATCGTCGGGCTCGTGATCGGCGAGTGAGTCGGACAGACCTCATCCATCTTCAACGCCGCGAGCTCTCCGCCGACTTGACCAGCTCGTAGTGCTCCCGGTGGAAACCCTCGCGCGCCACCGGCACGATCATCGCGCCGTAGGTGAGCTCCAGGGCTTCGATCTGGGCGCTCTCGACCTCGTAGAGGTAGTCGGCGATCCCCGGGTCCATGTTGACCAGGATGCGAGCCGAGGCGTGGCGCGCCAGCGAGCGGTGGATGGCACGCAGGACCTCGTTGGCCACGGTCTGTTCGCTCTTCACGAAGGCGCGGCCCTTGCAGTAAGGACACGGCTCCGTCAGCAGGCGCTCGAGGCTGTCGCGCACGCGCTTGCGGGTCATCTCCACGAGACCGAGCTCGCTGATCCGCACGATGGTGGTCTTCGCCTTGTCGCGGGTCAGCGCCTCCCCGAGGGCGCCGAGCACCCGTTCACGGTTGCTCTCCTCGTTCATGTCGATGAAATCGATGATGATGATGCCGCCGATGTTGCGCAGGCGCAGCTGGAAGGCCACCTCCTTGACCGCCTCCAGGTTGATCTGGGTGATGGTGTCCTCGAGGCTCGAGCTGCCGACGAAACGTCCGGAGTTGACGTCGACCACGGCGAGGGCCTCGGCCTGATCGATGACGATGTAGCCGCCGCTCTTGAGCCACACCCGACGTTCTAGGGCACGCTCGATCTCGACCTCGACTCCGAAGTGATCGAAGATCGGCTCCGTCTCCCGGTAGAGCTCCACCCGAGCGGTGCCTTCGCCGGCGAAGCTGCGCACGAACTCCTCGATCCGATCGGCGTCCTGTGGGTCGTCGACCACGATTCGGTCGACCGGCCCGGAGAACAGGTCGCGGGTGGCGCGCAGAATGAGATCGAGATCCTCGAAGATCAGTCGCGGCGATGGGCCCTCGTTGCCGCGGCGCTCGACGTCTCGCCAGAGCTTGATCAGGAGATCCGCCTCTCGCCCGAGGGTCTCGTCATCTACGCCCTCGGCCGCGGTGCGCACGATGAAGCCGTTGCCGGCGGGGGCGAGATCTGCAACTGCCTGGCGCAGGCGCTCCCGCTCCTCCTGCACCTGCACCCGGTGAGACACGCCGATGTGCTCCGAGTGGGGCATGAAGACCAAAAAACGGCCCGGCATCGTGACGTGTCGGGTTAGCCGAGCACCCTTGTTGCCGAGGGGTGCCTTCTGGACCTGCACCAGAATATCCTGGCCCTGCTTGAGGACGTCGGCGATGTTGGCCACCGGCTGAGGCCGGGGCCGGCGACCGGGCGTGGACCGGCTGCCCTGCTCCTCGCCGTTGCCACCCGCTTTTTCGCTGGCGCCGTTCTCTGCGGCGCGGCTGGGGCGGTCGAGCACCGCATCATTGACGTAAAGAAACGCGGTGCGATCGAGACCGACCTCGACGAACGCCGCCTGCATGCCCGGCAGCACCCGCACTACCCGTCCGCGATAGATGTTCCCGACCACGCCGCGCTCGGCGGCGCGCTCGATGTGAACCTCCACCGTCTGCCGATCCTCGAGCAACGCTACCCGGACCTCGGTCGGACTCGAATTGATAATCAGAGAGCTCGCCATCTAGATGAAAGATAGCGCAGTTGCGCCGGGCCGCCAAAAAGCTCAACCGGAGGGTTTGAAGCTATTGGCGTTGAGCTGGTGGCGCTTGAGCATGCGACGCAGGTTTGAGCGGTCGATCCCGGAACGCCGGGCCGCCTCCGACATGTTGCCCTCGGTGCCGGCGAGCAGGTCGGAGAGGTAGCGGCGCTCGAACTCTTCGATGAGTTGGGTGCGGGCCTCGCTGAACGGTCGGCTCGCCACGGACCCCACCGCCGGCCGATCACGCTGGAGACTGCCGGCCGCGGGTCCGATCACGAAGTTGGGGAGATCTACGCTATCGACCTGGTCGCCGGAGCAGAGGGTGGCGGCGTGCTCGATGGCGTTGCCGAGCTCACGCACGTTGCCAGGCCAATCGTAGACGACCAAGGTAGCGAGGGCCTCGTCGGTGAAGCCGGTCACCTGCCGCTGGTCAGATCTCTGCCGATCAGATCTCTGCCCTCTTCGCCAGTTGATTTTATCGAGCAGGTGCTGGGCGAGCAACGGGATGTCCTCCCGGCGCTCCCGCAACGGGGGGATCGAGAGGCGAAAGGTGCTGATCCGGTAGAACAGATCCTCCCGGAACCGCCCCTCCCCCATGGCCCGCTCGAGGTCGACGTTGGTGGCAACGAGGACCCGTACGTCGACGCGACGCGCCTGGGTCGAGCCGACCGGCCGGACTTCGCCCTCCTGCAAGACACGCAACAGCTTGACCTGGGACTGCAGCGGCACGTCGCCGATCTCGTCCAGAAACAGGATCCCGCCGTGGGCGGCCTCGAATAGCCCCTTGTGGGCGCTGGTGGCCCCGGTGAAGGCGCCGCGTTCGTGACCGAACAACTCGCTGTCCATCAGGGTTTCGCTGACCGCCGCGCAATTGATCGCTATGAAGGGCGCGTCACGCCGTGGGCCGCGCAAATGCAGAGCCCGCGCCGCCAACTCCTTGCCGGTGCCGCTCTCGCCATGAATCAAGACCGGGGCGGTCGAATCGCTGATCTGGTCGATGAGCTCACGGACCGCGGCCACCCCGCGACTCTCGCCGATCAGGTTGGTGCTCGGACCGAAGGCGGCGAGACGCGATTTGAGGTTGGCGTTGAGCTCCCGCAGTTGCTTGCGCTCGACCGCGCTCTCAATCCGGCGCACCGCTGCGTCGAGGTCCTCGACCGGCTTGCACAAAAAATCGTAGGCACCCATCTGAAGCGCATCCACTGCGGTCTGGATCGTGCCGTGGCCGGTGATCACGATCACCTCGGCCCGCGGCTGGCGCTCGCGCAAACCTCGCAACAGGCTCAGGCCATCGAGACCGGGCATGCGGATGTCGAGCACCGCCACGTCGATATCCCGCTCGCCGAAGAAGCGCTGCGCCGCGAGCGGGTCGGAGAACAACTCCACCTGGAAGTGGCCGGCGAGCGCCTCCCCCCAGGCCTCGAGGATCCACGGGTCGTCGTCGACCACCACCACCAACGGTTGGTCTCCGCTCACGGCTCCGTCTCCCCATCCGGCTCGTCGGGGATCACCGGCAGGCACATCTCGAACCGGGCCCCACCGAGCGCCGCATCAGCCACCCGCAGGCTACCGCCGTGCTCGCGCATGATGGCGTGCGAGATCGCTAGGCCGAGGCCGGTGCCCACCCCCTCTGGCTTGGTGGTGAAAAACGGCTCGAAGATCGTCTCGCGTTCCGCCGCTGGCACACCGCTGCCCGCGTCCTCCACCGCCAGGATGAGCTCTCCCCCCTCCCTGCGGATGGAGATCTCTACCCGCCCACCCTTGGGGCTGGCGTCGACGGCGTTCTGCACCAGGTTGATGACCACCTGCTGCAGCTTGTTGGCGTTGCCGAGTCCGTAGGGTTGATCCGTCTCCACGCGCTGCACGATCTCGCAGTTGTCGAAGTTGGCGAACAACAGCATTGCCTTGTTGAGCACCTCGGTCAGGTCCACGGGGCGCAACGCACCGATGGTCTCGCGCCGGGATAAATCGCGCATCGACGAGACGATGTCGCGACAGCGCAGGGCGCACTCGTGGATCGCTTCGTGGTAGCGCGCCAATTTGTCGGCGCCAACTCCATCCTTGCGAGCTAACTGAACGAAACTCAGGATGCCGTGCAGCGGATTGTTGATCTCGTGGGCGACGCCCCCGGCCAAGCGACCGAGGGCCGCCATGCGATCGACGTGGGCCGCCTCCGCCTGAAAGGCCAGGTCGCGGGTGACGTCGCGGTAGACGCAGAGGTGCGATACCTCCCGGCCCGGCAGCACGTAGGCGCGCGCGTCATAAACCCGGGTTGGGTTGGGACGCACCTCGCCACGGCCGGTCGTCAGTGGGCACCCGGCGCAGGGCTGGGGCCGTTCGAACAGCACCTCGTGGCAGATTCGACCCTCAATATCCTCAAAAGAGCTACCGCTGAGGGCCGCGGCCGCGTCGTTGGCGCCCTCGATGCGCAGATCCGCGCCGACGATGGCGATCGGATCGGAGATGGCGCTCAGGGCGACATCCCACAGGCGCCGAAAACGGACGATGGCCCGGGCGCTCTCCTCGACGCTGTCGCGTAGCAACTGGTTGAGGTAGCTGAGCTCCTCGTTGCGATTGCGGACGCGTTCCTGTAGCACCGCGTGCTCCCGCCGCACCCG
>JAUUZB010000619.1 GCA_030590185.1 Deltaproteobacteria bacterium | reverse complement strand
TGGCCGACCCTCTACGCGATCTCCATCGGCGCGACCCTGTGGTGCATCACCCACGTCGGGCGGATCTCAACCCTGGCCAAGAACGGCCTGACGGTCGAGGAGCGCCACGTCGCCCTCGGATATTTCGCCGGCGCGGCCTTGCTGGTGCTCGGCGTCTATCTCATCGCGGCCAGGCGCTACCGCAGCCGCACCGGGCTGTCGCCAGCCTCCCCCCGTCTGGCGCGTTGGCATCGGCTGGGCGCTTTTACCCTGGGGGGGCCGTTTTTCCTCTTCGCCTTCACGGTGCGCTTCGAGTCCGAGCATCCATTTTTGACCCTGGCCTTCATCCTGGTCATCGTCGCGTCGTTGGTCCCGACCCTGTGGGAGCTCGCGGGGCGGCTACCGCTCCCCGCCTTACCTTGGCCGGCGGATCGTCCCGAGCCAGCGCCCCCCTGGCGACGTCTGTTCGCCCAGAGCGGTCGCTTCGTCGGTCCGGCGTTGGTGGCGTTGGTGACGGTGGGCTACGGGTTATTTTTTGCGCGACTGGCGTTGGTCAACCACTGGGCCATGGGCACCATGATCATCGACCTCGGCCTCTACGACAACATCTTCTACCAATCGATCCACGGTCATCCGCTCGGCTGCAGCTTTCTGGTGGGAGGCAGCCACGTCTCGGCCCATTTCGATCCGATCCTGGTGCTGCTCTCGCCCCTCTATCTGATCTATCCGCGCGCCGAGTCGATTCTCGTCCTGCAAGCGGCCTGGTGCGGCGCTGGGGCGATCCCGGCCTACCTGCTCGGCCGACACCACACCGGTTCCCGCGCCGTGGGGGTAGCCCTCGCGATCGTGTTCGCCGCCTACCCGGCCCTGCACGGCGCCAACCTCTACGAGTTCCACTCGCTCACCTTGATGGGCATGCCCCTGATGTTCGCGCTCTACTTTTTGGAGACCGGGCAGCTGCGCAAGTACGCGGTGATGGTGGTGGTCGTGCTCCTGGTGCGGGAGGACGCGGCCCTGCTGACCTGTTTCGTCGGGCTGCACGCCATCCTCACCCGCAGTCGCCCGGCGGTGCGCGCCGGTTGGCTCACCATCGTCGTGGCGTTGCTCTACTTTGGGGTGGCCAAGGTGCTGGTGATGACCTCGGTCGACTTTTTCAATGACGGCGGGTCCTACGGTTTCTCCTACTACTTCAAGGAGATGATTCCGCAGAAGAAGAGCTTGCCCGGGCTCTTCATCACCCTGCTGACCAACCCGGCCTTCGTATTTGAGGTCGTGTTCAGGGAAGCGAAGCTGCTCTATGTGCTGCGCCTCGGAGTGCCGCTGCTCTTTCTGCCGCTGCTGGCGCGGCGGGGCCGGGTGATGATGCTCTACGGTGCTGCTTTTTTGCTGCTCGCCAGTCGTAAGCCCGTCTATTCGATCTATTTTCAATATTCGACCGTCATCTACCCGGTCCTCTTCGCCCTCGCCCCGGCCGGTATCGCGCGCCTCCGCGAGCGCTTCGGTCGCCGGGTGTTGCCGGTGGCCGCGGTCTGCTTGGTGGTCGCCGGCCTGTTGTCGAGCTGGCGCTTCGGTGGGCTGTGGCCCAACGCTAGCTTCCGCGGCGGCTTCCGGTCGGTGGCGCGAACCCTCACGCCGGTGATGGAGGCCGACTACCAACACCTGCGCGAGATGATCGCCATGATTCCGCCCGAGGCGTCGTTGATGACCAGCAACCGGATCGGTGCCCACGTCTCCAATCGGGCTGACGTCAACTTCTACAAGAAGGGGCGTGAGGCCGACTATTTGCTCGTCGACGCCCGCGATCTCAAAAAGGAACGCCGGAGGGACCACGACGAGCGGGTGCGCTCCCGCCAACTCCGCCTGCTCAAGTCCTGGAAGCACTATCGTCTCTACACGGTCGTGCGGACGGCCCAGTGAGTCGCTGGCGTCGGGCGTTTCGACTCGCCATCCGCTCGCTCGGCCCGCTGCTGTTGGGGCTGATCCTCTGGCGACTGCACGACGCGCCGGCGTTGCTCGACACCCTGGCCGCGGCGGATGGCTGGGGGCTGCTCGCGGCGGTCGCCCTCGGCGCGGTACCGCTGCACGCCAAGCTCTGGCGCTGGCGGATCCTGCTAGGCACCGGCCTCGGTCGCCCCTACGCCACCGGCCGGGCCTACCGCGCCTTTCTCCCTTCGTTGTACCTGGGCATGGTTACGCCGGGTCGGGTCGGCGATGTCCTGCGGGTACAATACCTGCGCCACGACCTCGAGCTGCCCTATGCCGAGGGGCTCGCGGTGTCGGTGTTGGATCGCCTCTGTGACGTCTACGTGCTGCTCGCCTTCGTGGTCGCGGGCGTGGCACATTTTGCAACAGTGATCACCGGCCGGTTGGCCCAGGTAACCTGGGGGGGGATGGCGTTGGTCGCGGTGGCACCGGCGTTGTTGTTGGTGCCCGGGTTGGTCGAGGGGATGGGGCGCCGTCTGTGGAAACCCAACGCCGGGGCCGACTCCAAGGATGAAGCCTCCGGGGTCGAGCGCTTCGTGGGCGCCCTGCGCCGGGTGATGCGTGCCGGCCGCGCCATGCTGCCGGCGTTGCTGCTCACCGCCGTGGCGTTCCTCGCCAACTACGTCCAGGCTTTTCTGGTGGCCGGGGCCCTGGGCCTGGAGCTCAGTTTCCTGGACGTCGTCAGCTTGCTGGCGATCAGCTCCCTGCTGAGCCTGCTGCCCATCTCGATCTCTGGGGTGGGCGTGCGCGAGGGGTTCTATGCGCTGGTCTTTCCGTCCCTGGGGCTCCCCGCCGCGGCCGGGGTTGCCTTCGGGCTCGGGGTGCTCGCGACCCTGTACCTGCCGCTGGTGGTGGCCGGGTTTGTGGCTTGGCAGGTGGCGCCGCCGCCGGTCGAAGCGACCTCGCGCCTGGCTTGAGGACCGCCCCTTGGCTACAATCCCGCGCCATGCTCAGCCACGCCATGTTCGCCCTGTGCAGCACCGCGGTTGTTTCTGGCGGTGCGGTATTCGAGAGCTCGCAACCCGCACCGGCCGTTACCGCGGGACCCGACCTGCTTGGGGCAGCGACGGAGCTCGCGGCCCCGATTAGCCACGTCACGGTCTATAGTGACCGGGCCCGGGTGCGGCGTCGGGCCAGCCTTAGCCTGAAGGCCGGCGTGCAGGCCTTGCGGTTTCCCGATCTGCCCGGCGCCCTGTTTCTGAACACGGTACGGGTGACCGCCACGGGCGCCCGGGTGCTGCGCGCCGAGAGCGCCTCGATCCAGCGCGACCGCTTCTCCATCGATCAGGTGGATGGCTATCTCGCACGCCTCGGCCGTATCCGGGACGACATGGCCGCGGCCGCGCGCCAGGGCCAAGCTCAACGTCACGAGCTGGCGCTGCTCAACGGGCTGCGGCCACTGCCGCCGGTCGTCGAGGCGGAGCGCGTGGGTCGGCCGTTGCCGTCGATCGAGCCGGCCGCCTGGGGCCGCGTTCTAGATTTCGTGGACCAGCGCCGCCTGGCCCGCCAGCAGGCTCTGCGTGCCCTCGACCGGCGCGTCGCGGGTCTGCGGGACGAGCTCAACCGGGTCGAGCGGGAGATTGGGGAGCGCAACCTCGGCGCCCTGACCGACCAGCGGGTGCGGGTCACGGCGGTGGTCGATGCGCCTGCCGCGGCTGAGGTCACCTTGGAGCTCGAGTACGTCGTGCCGGGCGCCGCCTGGTGGCCGACCTACGACCTGTTCTTTGACCCGGCCAACAACCGCCTGACCATGCGCACCGCAGGGTTGGTCCGCCAGGCCACCGGCGAGGATTGGGTCGGCACGGGCCTGGCGTTATCGACCGCGATCCCCGGTCAGGGGATCGATCTGCCGGAGCTGCTCACCTGGACCCTCGGGGAGAAGAAGGACTTTGAGCCGCGGCCCCGGGCGGTGCGAGCGCCGGTCGCAGCGCCGCGTTTTTCCGCGCCGCAGCCGCGGATCGATCCCGAAACCTCGGTCGAGCGGTCGCTGGTCCTGGAGCGCGTCGCTGCGGTCATGGTGGAGCTGTCCCGGGCCCGGGCGCGGCTCGACGGGAAGCAAGCCGGGGAGAGCGGAGCTGTGGCTGGCAAGCGTCGCCGGGAGATGAGCGAGCGGGAGAAGGCCTATGGCGGCGACCGGGATGAGGACGGGAGGTTCGACGGGGAGGATGAGGATCTGATCGCCTTCGAGTC
>JAUUZB010001148.1 GCA_030590185.1 Deltaproteobacteria bacterium | reverse complement strand
GTCTCTCTATACTTCGAGGGCACCAGACTGTTCCCACGAGAAGAGGTCGAACCATGCCGGTCAAGCTGCGCCGCGGTCTGTTAGAGTACGACGTCTTCGTGAGCGGTGAAGCGAGCCTCTTCGATCACGGCCCGGACATCGGTGATCTCGACGACCCGTGGCTCGCCCTCGACTTCGCCCAGGGCTTTGCCCGCGAGCCGGCAAACCTGATGGTCCTGCGCGCCCTGCTGCGCGACGCCGCCGGGGTGGTCAAGATCAGTAACGAGGAGTTGGTGCGCACCTTCGCGCTGTTGCTCGCCCAAAACCGACTGCTGCTCCAGCCCTCGGGGCAGGTGAGCAAAACCTTGATGAATCGCATCTCCACCCACGCGGTCCGGCTGGATGCAGGGGAGCCGGAGGCGTTTCGCAACGAGGTCCAGGAAACCGTCGTTGAAGAAGAGAAGTGCAAGATCAGCAAGGTCGTGGTCAGCTGTGCCCACAACAACAACCGTAAGTTCAAGCTGGAGTACCCTGGACCCAACCGCGTCATCCAGGTGATCGCCGGCGCCGCCGGCGGCCGCAACGCCCTGATGCAAATCGATGTGGACGCCAACTGCGGCCACGGCGCCAAGGACTGTCCCCAGGTCCACGTGCGCGGCCACGCCTTCGACGAAAAAATCGACCCGGGCAAGAAGGTCGAGCTCTTCGGTAAGGGGGCGAAGGCCCACAAGACCGGGGACAAGAGCCTGTCGCTCAACTGGTTCGCCGGCGAGGGCCTGTGGCCGAGCAACGTCGACCCGGTGACCTACCAGTTCTCCACCATCGGCTGTTACGACCAGCACCCAAAATACAGTGGCCGCATCGAGTGCTTCACCAACGTCGAGTGGAACGGCAAGCTCACCATGGGCTTCACCTCGGAGAAGGTCACCGACGCCGACGACCACCCACGCAAGGATTACAACGACGCATGGACGTTCGATCTGGCCATCACCTATAAGGTCGACAAGGAAGAGCTGAAGATAAAGCCCTGGAAGTTCGACAGCCACAGCGCGGGTCCCGTCGGACAGCTCGTCCATAGCACCTTCAAGATGATGGAGTCCGCCGGACCCCTAGCGAGCGTTGAGAGTTGGTTCCGGAAACTGGGCTCGGGGGCTTTCAGCGGGATCCTGGCCAATACCAGAGTCGACATCCTGTGGCCCGCCCTCGCCCTCGAGGGCTGGTTCAAGAACGTCGAGCACGGCGACGCCTACATGGTCGAGACAGAGGCCGACATCAACCTCGCCCTCGATCCGATCATCGGCGTCACGATCAAGTGCGACATCCTCGACTGGGTCATCACCATCGCCTGTTCCGCCTTCGGCGCCCCAAACCTGGCCGACGTGCTGCTGCGCATCAAAAACCTCGCAGCGAAAGGGGTCGAGAACAAGAGCGGTAGTTTGAAGGCAAAGTTCGTCATCGCCCTCGAGTTCGAGGTCCAAGGCAAGATCTACGGTAAGCTCGAGTTCAAGAAAACCCCGAGCACCTGGACCTTCCAGGGCGAGCTCGGCGGCATGGTCGGCATCAAGCTCACCGGCAAGATCGAGGGCGAAGGTAAGGCCTTCGACATCGCCTACGCCAAGGCCGGTGGCAAGGTCGGCATGAAGGGGGCCGCCATCGGCGACACCGTCTACGGCGACTTCTTTGGCTTCAAGGCGGCCATCCAACCGCGGCTGACGGACGGCGAGCCCGACTTCATCGGCCTGCTCGGCTGCAGCGGTATCAAGCTCTACTACGCCCTCTTCCTCGAGGTCGGCATCAGCTCCGGCGATAGCACCAAGCCGAACAAGGTCGCCGCGGTGAAGGAGCCCGGCGTCTGGGCATGGGTCAAGACCAAGGCCTCAAATGCGCGCGAAGCGCTCGCCGAGAGCATGAGCTACAAGTACGAGTCGGGCTCCGAGCTCCTGATCATGAAGGAGCGCACCAAAGAATTCGGCAAGAACGCGGCCTGAAGCCTGGGCCGCACCCTCCCTCACACCTCCACCTCGAGATAGAGTCCGGCATGCTGCTGAGTAAGCCTTACCTCACCCTCCACGTCCACGCGCACAATTTTTTCGGCTACATCGAGATCAACGGCCAGATCGTCGTCTACTCCGACGGCATGCCGAAGGATGCCGAGCGGCCGGTCGGACAATGGCTGCACGAGGAGAGCAACGAGCTGCTCCTGCTGATCGCCCCCGGGGAGGACGGCGAGTTCCCCGCCGACCAGAAAATCCAGCTCACCCTTCGCGAACGCGAGGCGGGGAATAACCCCGACGACTGGAAGCCGATCGCCACCCTCAAGTGGAACGGCGCCCTGGCCAACAGCGGCGAAGGGATCGAAGGCAACACCGAGCCGCACCGCCTCAACTCCGCCGGCGGGTATGCCATCGACGAGGATGGTGATGTCTGGGTCGAAGAGGTCATCCGCGAGCCCTTCGGCCCGGGGGTGATCGTGCACCGCAAGATCTTCCTCCCCAAGATGAGCCTACCGCGCTGGAAATGGATCGATAGCGACGACCTCACCGACGAGGATCCCGGTCCGGATCTCGAGGGCCGCGTCGACCCCGCTGTCCTCGACGACAACAAGGCGGAGATCTT
>JAUUZB010000768.1 GCA_030590185.1 Deltaproteobacteria bacterium | reverse complement strand
TCAAAGGCTCCCGATCAAACCAAGGCTGCGCCTCCTCGAGCTGCGCGGCGAGCTGCAGCAGGCGATCCTCACGGCCCATGGGCGCGATGAACTGCGAGCCAACCGGAAGTCCAGACTCGCTCCAGTATAATGGCACCGACATGGCCGGATAGCCGCTGCCATTGCAGATCGGCGTATACGCCGCATAGCGCAGCAACGACTCCTCGAGCCGCGGGATGGACGCCCTCTGGTTGAAGCTACCCGTGGGTTGGGGCGGCTCGGCGAGGGTCGGGGTGAGCAGCAGATCGTGGTCGACGAGGAAGAGAGCCAACGCCTCCTCGCCGGCGCGCATCTGGTTCCATGCGTGCCAGACGTCGCCCGGCGTGAGGTTCGACTCCACCCGGGAGCGGATACGCCGGGTGAACGGCTCGATGAACGGCTTGCCCACCCCCGGGGCGGGCAACGCGGTGAAGAGGTTGAACAGGGCCCGACTCCGAAACAACCAGCGCAGGAACTTGGGGATGGTCGGTTCCTTGAGCACCTGCCGGTGCGCCTCCTTATATCCGTGGCCGACCGACATGGCCCACAGGACCTTGAAGCCTTGGTTGAAGACCTCGCCATCGATGGGAGGGCAGGCCTCGACCACGCGATGACCGAGGGACTCGCAGAGTCGAGCGGTCTGCTCCACCGCCCGCCGGCATTCCGGATGGGCGGGACGGCCGAGGAAATCATGGGAGGTAAAGGCGATGCGCAGGGGGCCGGGGGGACGGGTGATGACGTCCGCGTAGGGCTTCTCCACCGGCGGGAGGTGCCAACGGTCCTGCACGCGACTGCCACGGGTGGCGTCGAGCATCGCGGCGCTGTCACGGACGCTGCGCGAGATCACGTGGTGGGCGATGAAGCCGTCGGCATCGTCCTGGCTGTGGCTCGGGTTGCGACCGCGACTCGGCTTGAGTCCGAACAGGCCGCAGGCCGACGCCGGGATGCGGATGGAGCCACCGCCGTCGGAGCCCGCCGCCATGGGTAGCATCCGGGAAGCGACCGCCACCGCTGCCCCGCCGCTCGATCCGCCAGGGGAGTACGCTGGATTCCACGGGTTCGCCGCGGGGCCGTGCAGGGCCGACTCGGTGTAGGGCACGAGCCCGAGCTCACTCATGTTGGTGCGCCCGAGGATCACCAGACCAGCCGCCTCGCTCCGCTCGACCAACGGGTGAGTGAATTTGCAAATGTTGTCCTTGAGCAACACCGCCCCGAGGCACATGCGGGTACCCTCGAGGTCGACCATGTCCTTGAGCAGGTACGGCACGCCGGTGAAGGGTCCATCCGGCAGGCCGCGCTCCAGGCGCAGCTGGGCCCGATCGTAGGTCGTGCTGACGACCGCGTTGAGCGTGGGGTTGAGCTCAGCGATGGCCTGCTGCGCGAGCTCGGTCAACTCACTCGGTTGGATCTGTTTGGTCCGGACCAGCTCGGCCAGGGAGAGGGCATCCTGTTGGGAGTATTCGCTCAGTTTCATATCGGGTTGGTCCAGACCAGCTCGGCCAGGGAGAGGGCATCCTGTTGGGAATAGTCGTCGAGTTTCATTTCGGGCGTTAACATTACTCCGATTCTCGGTTACTTCCACAGGGTGCAGACCCTGGGCGCGACGTTGGGTCGCGAGATCGGAGCCGGGCCGACGCCATGATCCTCGCCATCGACCTCGGTACCTCGAACGTCAAGGCCGCTACCGTGCGGCGCGACGGCAGCCTGGTGGGCACGGGCCAAGCCGCCATCGAAATGATCTTCCAGCCCGGCGGCGGCGCCGAGCAGGATCCGGATCAGGTCTGGCGGGCCGTGCTCGACGCCGCGCATCAGGCCCTGGCCGCGGTCGAGGACAAACGGGAGGTCGAGGGCGTGGCCTGCGCCAGCCAGTATTCCTCCATGGTCCCGGTCGACGCAGAATGCCGGCCGGTCGGCAACATGGTGACCTGGATGGACAAGCGCGGCGCCCCGGTAACCCTCGACGGGCTCCCCGGGGGTCGCGGCAGCAAGCCGAGCCTGTACCAGATGCTGCGCTGGATGCAGATCCACGGCATCCCTCCCCTGGACTCGGGGGCCGACTCCCTGTCGCATCTGCGCTGGTTCAAACTCGTGCGGCCCGAGATCTACGAGCGGACGGTGACCTTCCTCGAGCCGATGGACTACATCTGCGCACGCCTCAGCGGACGAGCGGTCACCAATCACTGCTCATCGTTTCTAATGTTGCTCACCGACAACCGGCGCCCAGAGCCGGCCTACCACCCCAAGCTCCTGAAGTGGTCCGGCATCGACCCGGACAAGCTGCCGGAGCTCGTCCCGGTCAACGAGCCCCTCGGGCCGCTGTTACCCGAGGTCGCCGAGGAGCTCGGTCTCTCTGATCGAACGGTGGTCTTGCCGGGCATCAACGATACCCAGGCCGGCGGCGTTGGCACCTACGCCTTTAGCGGCGACCACCTCGGGATCGCCATCGGCACCACCAGCGTGATCGTCACCCACGTCGATTTCAAGAGAACCGACATCCGCAATTCCCTGGTCAGCATGCCGAGCCCCATCCCGGGACAATTCTTCGTCATGGGCGAGACCGGCATCGGCGGCCGGGCGGTGGAGTATTTCCTCGAGCAGATCGTCTTTGCCAACGACCGCTTTGGCGACCACAGCCTCGCGGACCGCTTCGCCGCCTTGCACGCCGCTATCGAAGGGATCCCCCCAGGCAGCGACGGGGTGTTGTTCCTGCCCTGGCTCGCCGGCTCCATGGCGCCGGCCGAGGATGGTCGCGTGCGCGGCGGGTTTTTGAACCTCTCGCTCCAGAGCACCCGCGAGCACATGGGCCGTGCGGTGTTGGAGGGGGTGGCGCTCAACTTTCGCTGGGCGCAGGGACTGATCGCGCGCTTTGCCAAGCGCCGCTTCTCTCATCTGTTGTTCTATGGCGGCGGCGCCCGATCGTCGGTCTGGGCTCAAATCCTCGCCGACGTGCATCAGCTGCCGGTGCATCAATTACGCGACCCGGAGTACACGGTCTGCCGTGGCGTCGCCTTGCTCGGCTATTACCACCTCGGTGCGCTGGCCCTCGAGGAGATCTCCGCCGCCGTTCCGATCGAGCGGATCTACGAGCCGCAACCGGAATTCGCCGACCGCTACGACGAGCTGTTCACCCAGTTCGTCCGGGCCTTTCACCAGAACCGCAAGATCTTCCACGCCCTCAACCCCCTGGACCCATCATGAACGACGACATCATGACCCTGATCAAAGGCCTTTATCCCTACGCCGAGAGCCACGGCGTCATCCGCGCGCTGCCTGCCGAGGGCCGCCCCACGGAGGCGATCCTCGAGGAGCTGCGAGCCATGGCCGGCACCGAGGACGAGGCCTGGGAGAACGGCCGCTGCTCCGGGACCATGTACAGCGGCGACCACGAGCACTACGCGTTCCTCAACGCGGTCTGCGCGCTCTTCTCCCACGTGAACTCTCTGCAACGCGACATCTGTCCGAGCATGACCCGCTTCGAGTCAGACATCATCGCCATGACCCTCGACATCATGCACGGCGACGAGGTGAGCAAACACACCCCGGGGCAAAAAGCCTGCGGCGCGGTTGGCTTTGGCGGCACCGAGAGCATCATCAATCCGCTCCTCGCCTACCG
>JAUUZB010000068.1 GCA_030590185.1 Deltaproteobacteria bacterium | reverse complement strand
CCAGCCAACCCAACCCCCAGCACACACCAACCAACTCCCCCCGCACGTCGCCCCACTGACCCTGCACCAAGACCACCGCCCCCCCCACAAGGCTGATCCGACACGAGGGATCGGCGCCCGCGGCCACCCGATGGCCAGCGCCCGCCGGGCAAACCTATAAGGCTGGCCGCGGATGCGTTATCATCCCACCATGCAACACCGTCGCCCCGCGGCCACGCACCCCTGCGGTGTGGTCCTCATCGCGTTCCTCTTGGCCGCCTGTGGTCGCTCCGGCAGCTTTCCCACGGAGATCACACCCCTCGCCATCGAACCGCTGATTCTGCAATTTGCGGTCTCGGTCGGGGAGGTGGCCACGCCGGTGACGGTGGTGTTGAGCGGGGTGGAGAGCCCGGACCGATCCTGGGAAGCGGTGGCTGGTGCGCCCTGGGTGCTGGTGGATCCTGAGTCGGCGACGGGCGTCACGACCGCCCAGGTCACGGTCGCCACCCGCGATCTCTCACCCGGCGCACACACCAGCACGGTTCGCTTCGACATTGTAGAGGATGAAGTGGCCGTGGAGTCGGTCACCATGGCCGTCCAGTTGATCTTGACCGCGCCGGGTTGGACCTCCCTCGACGGCCCCTACGTCGGTGAGCTCACTGCGGTGGCTGTTGACCCCGTGGACGATCAACACGTCCTGGCTGGCAGCTACCGCGGCCGATTGTTCGTGAGCACCGACGGTGGCGACACTTTTGAGTTCCTGACCAGGCTCGATGGCGGCCACGAGATCAACGAGATCGCGCTCACCGCGTCGGGTCGAGCCTACGCGGCGACCGATGGGAGCGGCGTCTTCGTGAGTACGGATGGCGGCACTAGCTGGGCAGCCTCGGGCCTGCAAAACGTCGACCTGGGCTCGCTGGCGGTGAGCGAGATTGACGACCTGCACGCCCTGGCCACCGGCGAAGGCAGCGTGTGGCAAACCACCGATGGCGGCGACACCTGGAACCCAACGGACCCAGGCGAATCCCCGGCGCTGGTGGAGAGGAACCCGCAGACGCCCGGCGAGTTCTTTGTCAGCGCCAACAACGGCGTGTTCTACGTTACCGACGGCGTGACCTTTGAGGAGAAAATCAGCGCTAGCTCCAATCACGTCACCTCGGTGGTCGTCCCCCCGAACGACGAGTGGTTGGTGACCAACTATTGCAGCGACAGGGCGGACTCGAGCACCGACCAGGGCGCGACCTGGACGAGCACCGGAGCGGGACTGCCAGGATCGACGCTGCGGCTCATGATCGACGGCTCCTACGTCTGGGCCTTCGGCACCCACGGCGCCTACCGTTCCGAGGATGACGGCGCCTCCTTCATCCTGATCCCGTTCGGCTTCCGGCCCGAGGACGCGTACATCCGGCGAGGCCGCGTCCACCCGGACGGCGCCCTGTTCGCCCACCGCAGCGAGGGGATCCTCCGCTACGTACCGGACACCGGCCTGGTGCCGATGGCGTTGTTCGGGGACGAGATCGTCGACATCGAGCTCGTGCCGGCGACCGGCCGGCTCTACGGCGTGGGCGACCGCGGCACCGTCTTCGTGTGGACCGCCAGCGGGGGCTTCGAGAGCTTGGCCGGCACGGGCATGGACACGCACGACACCCGCTCGGTCGCCCCTGATCCGCGCAGCTCGGCGTCGCTGTGCATCGCCAACTATGGCGACTACGCCATCCAGTGCAGCGATGACGGCGGTCTGACGTGGAACCGCAGCGCCCTCGGGCTCGATGGCTACAGCCACCGCTTGATCCGCGTCCCGGGCGATCCAGACGTGCTGTGGATCTCCACCAACGCGGGGTTGTATCGCAGCACCGACAATGGATTGAGCTTCTCATTGATGCCCCTCGCGGCGGAGTATTCGGGCTACCACTTGGCGGTGGTGTCGCGGAACGTGGTGCTCGCCAGCGGCTCCTCCACGGGCAGCCGCCTGGGTCGCTTTGATGCGACCACCGGCACCACCGACGTCGCCCTCGGCGGCGACCACACACCTACCCTGGTCCGCCGCACGGCGGACGGCTCCTTCTGGTACGGGAGCTTCGACCTCGGCCTGCACCGATCCGAGGATGGCGGCGTCACCTTCACTCCCTACGGCCCGCTATCCGACGACGCGCGGGACGTCGAGGTCGACCCGACCCAACCGAGCCGCGTGTACCTCGCCACCAGCACAGGCCTGTTCCTGACCAACGACGGAGGCGTCACCTGGACCGAGCTCGGGGCGCCCTTTGGCGTCAGGACCCTCGATGTCGATCCCGCCAGCGGCGAGATCTACGCGGGGACCTACGTCGGGGGGATCTACCGCTACGCAGCGCCGTAGCAGCGCGACTGGGACGTCGTGAACGAGCGCGTTTCAATTCCGTCCGCCACACTCCGTTCGCTCTGAGCGAGCACAGCGAGTCGAAGGGCCCCTACCCCTCGTTCGCCGACGCCAACATGCAGTGCAGCAGCACGTTCGCCCCGGCCTCACAGTCCTCCCAGGTGGTCTTCTCGATCTCCACGTGACTGCGCCCACCGATGCTGGGCACGAAGATCATCGCCGTCGGACAAACCTGGTTGGTATAGCTCGCGTCGTGCCCCGCGCCGCTGACCATGCGCAGGGACGGGTAACCGAGCTCCTCGGCCGAGGTTAACACCCGGTCCACCAGCTTCTGGTCAAACGGTGAATGCTCCACCCGCCAGGTCTCCTCGATCCGAATCGGACAACCGCGGCGCGCGGCGATCGCCTCGAAGTCGGCGCGCACCTTCTCCCAGGCGCGGATGCCCAGGTCGTCGTCCCAGGAGCGAATGTCGACCGTGAAGTGAACCTTGTCCGGGATGATGTTCCGGGAGTTCGGCTCGTTCTGGATCTCACCGACCGTGGCGACCATGTTCCCGCCCATCTCGCCGGGCAGGTCGTTGACCTTCAAGATCATCTCCGCCGCCGCGCACAACGCATCGTTGCGCCCCTCCATCGGGGTGGGACCAACCTGGTTGGCGGTGCCGGTGAGATAGACGTCGTACCAGTGCAGGCACAGGATCCCCTTGGGCGCGCCGATGATCTTCTTCTCGCCCTCGAGCCTTGGACCCTGCTCAATGTGGTACTCATAGGAAGCGTGGGTCGGCCAGTGCTTGCAGGGCAGCTCACCCTTGTAGCCGATACGCTCGAGCTCATCGCCGAGGGTCTTGCCGTCACGGTCGGCCCGGGCGTAGGCCCAGTCGAGCTCCAGGGCACCGGCCCAGACGCCCGACGAGACCATGGCCGGCGAAAAGCGGGAGCCCTCCTCGTTGGTCCAATCCACGATCACCAAGGGCCGCTCGGTCTCGACCCCGTGGTCGCTCAAGGTGCGCAGGACCTCCAGGGGCGCCATCACCCCGAGGATTCCATCGAAGCGCCCGCCCTTGGGCTGCGAGTCGATGTGGGAGCCAGACATCACGGGCTCGAGGGCGTCATTCCGGCCCGGCCGGCGGCCGAAGATGTTGCCCATGGCGTCGATCTCGACCTTTAGCTCGAGCTCCTCGAGCCACGTCACGAACAGATCGCGGGCGCGCTTGTCTTCGTCGCTGCCCGCGAGGCGGGTGACGCCGCCGGCTGGGGTGCCACCGATCTTCGCCATCTCCTCCAGGCTGTTCTTGAGTCGCTCACCGTTGACGCGCAGGGATTTCGGGTCCATCGGGTCCTCCTAGGGGAATCGAGCTTGTCTACTCGGCCCGGCCTGGAAAAAAAAGGAACAAATCACTAACGATCCACGGCGACGCGCCGTTGAGAGAGATGCTGGGCGGGGTGGCTCAGCGCGTCCTTGGGCGGGAAAACCACGATAGCGAACCGCTTCCCCTCGAGTTCCGATGGATGTAACTTACCAAATCAGGGGCGATTGTGGCGTCAAAGGACCAGGGGTCCAGGTGAGCACCAGGCCGGACAAGAACAAACCCGTGAGGGTTCTTCTCATCGACGACAGCCCGATCGTTCTCGGGTTGATCGAATCGGAGCTCTCCGAGCTCGGCTATGAGGTCGAAATCGCAGCCAGCGGCTTCACCGGCATGGAGACCTTCTTCAACGCCAAGTTCGATTACGATGCCGCCTTCGACGTGGTGGTCACCGATCTCAACATGCCGGACTTCGGCGGGCTCGATGTGCTCGGCAACGTGCGCAGCGCAGCGCCGGAGGTCCCGGTGATCCTGCTCTCCTCGGCTGGCGACATGAAGCTCGTGCGCCAGGCCATGCGCGAGGGCGCCTTTGACTACGTGATCAAGGACGAAGGCCTCGACCCGCTCGCTGACGCCATCGACCGAGCGGTGGCCCAGGGGCAGAAGTTCAAAGAAGACTATGAGGCGGTCGACGATCCGTTCCTCAAGCTTCAAGAGGTCACCGACGCGGGCAGCTCCGGCGAATTCATCGCCGTCTCCGACGACTGCGAGATCCACGTCCACCTGCAGGCCGGCCGCATCGCCTGGGCCACCAGCTCGAAAATGAAGTACGCCTTCACCCGTTACCTAGTGGACCAGTTCTCGGTCGATCCCGACCTGATCAAGCTGGTGATCCAACGCTGCCGCCGCGGCAGCTCGAACGTCGGCGAATCGCTGGTCAAGGCCAAGGTCGCGACCCAGGAGCAGGTGCGCGAGTCGCTGCGCTTGCAGATGCGCGACGCCCTGATCACCCTGCGCGACATGACCACCTCGAACACGGTCTTCCTACCGCGCACCTCTGAATACTCCACGGACCTGACCGTCACCCTCGACGAGGCTGTCGCCGACTGACGGCGGGCACGGGCGCAGGCGCACGCGCGGTCATTGGCGCTGCGCCTCGATACGGTCCCCGGTGGTGACGTTGGCCGACGTCGCCGTCCAACTTCCTAGTTGAACTCCGCCTCCCACCATGCTCTGTCGTCTCCGACCGATCGGTATCGAGGTATCACCATGAGATATTCAATCGTGCGTTGGGCTCGCGTTGTGCTGGTGGTGGCGGTGCTGGCGGTGGCCGGGCAATCCACGGCCCGCGCCCAATCGCTGTCGAACCCAGAGGCCTGCACCGGTCAAATGCTCGACATGATGACCGACGCCATGGTCATCAGCTACGGCATCGGCGACATGATGTGCATGCCGATGATGGGGATGTGCGAGCAGATGATGGGGGAGTTCTTCTCCATGATCTTGGACAGCCCCGAGCTCACCATGGAGTTCATGGACTGCGCCCACGCCAATCCCGAGCTCATCTACGTCATGCTCGACACCATCGATGCCAACCCCGAGCTGTTCTACGAGATGGGCAGCATCATGGGGATGAGCTGCGCCTTCACCCTGAAGCTGGCCTATATGGCCCAAGACAACCGTGACCTGCGGGACTTCTTCTTCGGCCGCATCACCGACCACGTCTACCGGAATCTCACCATCGCCCTGCTGTGCGAGCCCCCCGAGGTCGCCGAGCAGATGGGCATCGCCATGGAGATGAGTGGCGCCGACCACCTGTGGCCCGGCTCGGCCTTCTTTCACGTGCTCAACAACCTCGGCACCGACACCGATAACCTCGACGCCAATGAGCTGGCCAACGAGCGCCTGCTGCTCGCCTTCTTCCGTGACGTTCCGGCCGCCTCCAGCTTTCTCAACACCCTCGGGCAACTCGACGAGGAAGTGGCGGGACTGGTCTTGGGGATCTTCTTCTTGGGCGAGCAGCGCGGACCTTACGATTTTCTAGTGGTGCACGATGACCAAGCGTACCTGCACGCCTATGCCATGATCCGGGCCATCGCCGACGGCGTGTTGCCGCACTACAATGTAGACGAGCCCCCCGATCCCAGCGCCTCGACCCCTGCCAATCAGCTCCTCGGTCAGATGCTGCCGATGTTCATGACGGAGGAGGGGGGCCTGTCGCCGTACGGTCTGGCGTTCTTCCGAGCGCTGCGCACCGGCGCCGAAGTTTATTGCGACCCCTGGTCCCAACAGCTGATGGCATTCTTCGCCACCCTGTTTCCGCCCGAGATGATGATGGCGATGCCCGACGCCAACCCCGATGCCCCCGGGCCCCGCAGTACGTATACCGGCGAAGAGTATCCCTATCCCGACGTCTGCACCGCTGCGACCTGCGCGGCCGTGAGCCCCGAGCTGTGCGCGACTCCGGAGGAATGCGAAGCGACGGGCGCGAATTGGTGCGCGGGTTGGTGCAGGGCGGATCCCTGTTCGACCTGTGCGAGCTCGGCGCCCGAGCTGTGCGCGACCCCGGAGGACTGCGAAGCAACCGGCTCAAATTGGTGCGCCGGCTGGTGCATGACGGATGCCTGTCCCGACACCGGCGACGACCCCGTCATCCCCGATGACCCGAGCGACGATGACCCGAGCGACACCGGCGGCGGCCAGCCGGGCACCGACGACGACTCCCTCGGCTCAGGCGACTCAGAGAGCGGCGGCTGTGCGGCGCTCCAACCCGGATCACCGTTGCAGCTGTGGCTGCTGCCCTTGGCGTGGATCGCCTATCGACGCCGACGGATGCTGTAGAGCAAGTGCCTCGCTCGAGGCGCGCGCTCACTTTCGCTGCGGCTCGATACCGTCCCCATTGCTGGCGTAGATGTTGGGGAAGGTGTTGGCGTGGGACGCCAGGTTACGCGCCCCCGAGCCGGTGTCGCGCACCGGCGGGTAGCCATAGGTGGTTCCGGGGGGCATGCCGAGCAGCAGGTTGATCTCGCCGTAGAAGCGATTCCAATCGAGGTCCCGCGGGTCGGTGTGGCCGCCGGGAATACCGCGATCGATCTCCTTGTGGGGCGTGATGGTGAGCAGCCGGCCGGCGCGGCGGGAGGCCATCACATAGGCGATCGCCAGGTCGCGGTATTGGCCGTCGGTGTAGGTCTGATCCTGGGAGCTGCCCTGTTTGATGTGCGGGGTGACCAGCTCGATGCTGACGAAGCCGAGGTTCTTACGCTTGACGCGGTTCTCGGCGCGGCTCACCCATTTCGTGCCGCTGCGGCTCTCGTCGAAGTCGTGTACGAGATAGTGACCGTCATTGGCGCTCCGCTCGTCATCACGACCGATGAACATACTGACGGAGGTGCGTTGACGATCATCACGCCGGAACCTGGCGACGTCGGAGAGGCCGTCGGTCTCGTGGACGATGAAGTGGGTGCTGCCGGTGCCGGTGGTCAGGGTGCCGCCCGAGATGAGCTGGCTGCCCTGGTAGTCGGTGCGCACGCCGGTGAGGGCGCTGTAGACCGGACGGCCGTCGGCGCCCACCGTGCGCAGGGGCTGGCCCTTGGAATCCTTGGTGGCCAGGAACTGATCGGCGTTGAACCAGGGCGGCATGGCCAGGCCATTGACGCCGGTGCGGGGCTCCTCGGCAAAGAAGGTCTTGTTCGCCTGGGCGCTGCGGATCGCCTCGGCTCGCGTCGTGGGGTCGGTGGCGGCGCTCGCGTCAGTGCCCCAGGGCACCGAACGGTTGAGGACCGCGGCCGGATCCCCGGACGCCCCGGTGACCCCCTCGCCGGTGACCGTACCGCCACCGCCGGTGTCGTAATGCTCCCGACCGGTTCGTGGCCGAGCCAGGTGATCCCCTTTGAGGGCGTTGCTGGTGCGCTCCCCTGGGCTAACCACACCGTCGGCGTGGCCGAGCTGATCGCGCTGAAAGTGGAAGATCGCGTCGATGGTCGCCTGATCGTTCTGCCCAGCGTTGAACTCCCCGGGCAACAGGTAACCGTGGGTGAGGAGCCGCTGCTGCACCGCTTCGACGTCGGCCGGATCCGACCGAGTCCTGCCATGGGGATCCACCAACCCCACCGGACCGCTGAGGTTGAGATACCGAGCCGCCTTGGGCAGCGACTCGCTGGCCAGCGCCCGGTCGAGGGCCCCGCCCACGTCGACCCGTACGTCGCGGTACTTAGTCTGGTCCATTTGGAACTGCCGCAGGGCCGCGGCGGTGGCGTCGTCGAAGCGATTGTTGCGAAACTGTTCCGGGCGCAGGTAGCCGTGCCGCACCAGCGACCGCTGCACCTTGCTCACGTCCTCCGGCTTGTTTGCCTGGCCAAAGCCAACCCGGCCGGTGAGACCGAGCACCGTGCGCGTGTTGGTGCGGGGCGCCGTAGCGTTGGTGACCCCCGAGGGCTCGGGCGGCAGGGCGCCCACCGTGCTGGTCACGGGTTGGGTGGGCCGGCGACGCGGTACCGGAGAGTCGACAACGTCCGTGGCCACGTCCGTGGCAACGACCGGGGCGGAGGCGACCCGCGAGCCGTTCTCGATCGCCGCGAGGGTGAGCGGTCCAACCTTACTGTCCACGCCGCTCTTCTTGCCGTCGGCGGTCTCGAAGCGCGCCTGGGCCCAGCGAACCACCGCCTCGGTCTGAGGGCCAAAGGCACCGTCGGCGTCGAGGGGCTCGAAGCTGTGGAGGCTCGGATGTTTCTCGAGCAGGGCATTGAGCTGGGTCTGCAGCTCCTTGATCGCCGGCCCCCGGTGGCCGACCTCGAGGATCCGGCCGCGCTTGGCCTGCTCCATGGACGGGGCGGTCTGCCAGCGGATCTGCGAGGGACGAACCGGCGCCGAGGCGCTGCTGGTCGGAGACGTACGAATGGGCATGGGCTATCTTTCGGCTGCTATTGTTCGACTGTGGGTGAGGATAGTACGGACTCGGGTCGCCCAAGGCTACCCGCATCTCGCAACACGACGCGTCATCGTCCCTGCCCCCCACGGGCCCCACCCCCTCAGGGCAGGCAGAGCCCAACGGTGCAGCTCCCGCCGTCGCAATCCGTACCCGCCAGACACGGGGCGCAGTCCCCCGCGACGCACCCGTCAAAGGCCGGACAGGCCGCCGAGCTCGCGCAGGCCTCGATGCACGCCGCGTCCGAAGCGAGGGTGAAGGCGAAGGTCGTGGTGGCGACGTAGGCAGACGAGCTCGAAAGGCGAAAGTACTGCGCCGTCACCGGCGAGGCCAAGGTGAAGCGCTTGAACTGATCCGCGCCGCCGTCCGTGACGCCGCTGGCCGTGAACAGGGTCTGCCAGCTGCTCCCATCGTCGCTCGCCTCGACCAACCGCCCGTTCACATACATCGCGACGGCTCCCCATGCCGGTAGGAGCCCGCCACCGAGGGTGATGCTCTCCACCGTCACCGGCACCGAAAACGTCGCGGCGATCCATTCGGCGCCGCTGTTGGTGGCACCGCCGGTGTCGCCGGCGCGGTCGTTGAGGTTGGCGTAGGTGGCGGTGAGCCCACCCCACTCGCTGGTCTGGGTGGAGACATACTGCGGCTCCGGGTTGCCGAGCACGCAAGCGCCCCCGCAGCAGGTGTCGCCCCCCACCGAACAGAGCGCCTCCTCCGCGCGGGCCTGGTCGTCGACGCACCAACCCACGACGGGGGCGCTGTTGGGCCCCCAGTCGGTGAGGCACGCGCCAGCGGTGAAGTCCTGATCACCGTTGGGGCAGGCCGAGGGGCTCGCCGTCTCGCCGGGTACGAAATCGCGATCGCTGGTGAAGATGATGCCGTCGAAGCCAGCGTCCTCGGCCACGCCGCCTTGGTCAACGAGGGAGATGCGACAGCTCAAGGTGTGCACGCCTTGGTCGAGGGGGATCGGCGCGTAGGTAGTCGGGTCGCTGTCGCCGTCGGCCGCCATCCAACAGTAGCGCGACGTGCCGCCATAGTCGCCGCAGCCGGTGCCGTGGCGCGTGCCGTTGTCGAGGTCGCCCTCGCTGAAGCTGAAGTGAACCTCCCCGAGGTTAGTGACGCCGGTGATGAAGCAGTCAACCTGCTCACCGGCGTCCCATTGATCGTCGACCACGTTGCGCAACCACAGGTTGAACAGGGTGCCGTCCGGGCTCTGGGTATTGAGCT
>JAUUZB010001150.1 GCA_030590185.1 Deltaproteobacteria bacterium | reverse complement strand
TACGGGCTCGGGCCTTCGCCCTCGGTACCTCCCTTCGGTCGGCACTTCGGCCCGCTGCGCGGGCCTCACCCTCCAGTCCGCCTCACGCGACGGTCGGGCGGAGCGCCGGTGCTCTGCGCAGGGAGGCCGGAGGAGACGCCGCCAGGCGGCTCCGAAGGCCCCAAAAAAAAACCAGCACCCCCAAGTGAGGTCGCGTGCACCGCCGCCGATCTGGCCGTCCGTGCTGAAAAGTTGCGCTCGATCCCCCGTGGCCGACAATGGCGCCTCAACCCCAGGAGGCCCCCATGACGATGGACCCGCGTGATACCCACGGCTCGAACCTGCGCAACGAGCTCGTGACCCAGATCCGAGCGCGCTTCGGCGACCTGCTCGGCCCCCACGCCGCGCTCCTCGACGACGAGGAAGGGTTGGAGGAGCTCGCGTTCCGGATCCAGTGCGGCGAGCTCGGGCCGTTACCCTGAGGTGCGTCCCAACGGCGCGGCCGAATCCAATGATGCCCGCGAATCCCCCTTGACGCCCCGCCTCGCCCATGCGATAGTTCGACAACTATCGAAGCGTGATCCGAGTGGCAAAGAAGATCAAAAGACTGGCCAAGATCCTAAAGGCCCTCTCCAACGAGCACCGCCTGGCGCTCTTTCTGGAGATCGCCGAGCGCCAGGAAAAACAGATCGAATGTCAGTGCCTGGTGAGCGACATCATCAAGATGTTCAAGCTCAGCGCGCCAACCATTTCCCACCACGTTAAAGAGCTGGTCAACGCCGACCTCATCCACACCGAGCGACGCGGCAAACACCTGGTGGCATCTATCAATAACGACACCATAATAGAGGTCCAGCAAGCGCTGGCCCTCGTCAAAGTCGAGTAGCGTTTTTTTGCCCTGACGATTAGACGATTGTGAAAGTCTAAAACTCTCGAGGATCGGCTGAACCGTGCTTCACAAGACAAAGGATCTGCCCGTGTCGGACCGCGCCCCAGGGTTGATCCTGGGTTTCGAGGTCCCCGGGGGCCACACCGTTGAGGTCTATGGAACCGTGGCCAGCCTTCCCGCCGGGGCATGGGACGCGGTGGCGTCCGGCGGCACGCTCTTTTTGCAGCGCCCGTTCCTCAGCGCCCTGGAGGGCGGCTCCCTCGCCGGGGGCACGGGCGAGGGCAGGTACGCCCTGTTCTTCGCCGAAGGACGCCCGGTCGGGATCGCTTGCTTTCAGATCACCGAGTTCGTGGGCAGACCGATCAGCGACCTGCTGGCAAACGCCTCGCCCCTAGCCGCCCGCGCGGCGCGAGCCCTCGACGTGGTCCGCGCTCCATACAGACTTGGCGTCATCGTCTGCGGCAGCACCTTCATGGCCGGCGAGCACGGCTTCCGTTTTCTCCCCGGCACCGACCCGGACGCCACCATCCAGAGCCTGGCCGCCACGGTCGAGCGCTTGTTCGCCGAGCCGGAAGGGTCGCGGGTCCCGGGCGTGCTGTTCAAGGAGTTCTACCCCGATTCGGATCCCCTCGCCCGTCGCCTGGAGCGCCACGGCTACTGTGAGCTCCCCTCCGAGCCGACCCTACTGCTCCGTCTCGATCCGGCCTGGCGCACCTTTGACGACTACCTAGCCGCCCTGAGCTCCAAGTTCAGGGTCAAGGCCAATCGCGCCTACGCCAAGTCGGCGCAACTGGTGGAGCGACCCCTGAGCCTCGACGACGTCGTGCGCCTGCGGCCCGAGCTGAACCGACTCTTCCGGGCGGTCATCGACCGGGCCGACTTCAGCATGAGCTGCCCCGGGATCGCTGGCATCGAGAGCCTGCGTAGGGAGCTCGGCGAGGAGCTCGTCCTGCGCGGCTATTTCCTGGCCGGCGAGCTGGTCGGCTTCATGAGCGGCTTGATCGACGGCGACCGCTTGGAGGCCCATCTGGTCGGCTTCGACTACGGCCTCAACCGGGAGCACTCGATCTATCCCAGGATGCTCTACGACTACATCCGGGTGGCGCTCGATCGCGGTCTGGACAGCGTCAACTTTGGGCGCACCGCCGGTGAGATCAAGACCACGGTGGGTGCCGTGCCGGTGCAGATGACCAGCTACGCGCGGCATCGCCGGCCCACGGTCAACCGCTTGGTGCCTGCCCTGGCGCGCGCCATCGCCTTGCCCGCCTTTGCGGTGCGACGACCGTTCAAGCAGGACTGGTACCAGTCCCACCCGAGGCAGGCCGGCGACTGGCTCGCGCCGCTGGCGATCCCCTAGGCGTAGACGTGCCGTTCCTGGAGGGATTCGTCGCAGGCCTCGCCCTGATCGTGTTGATCGGGCCAGTGCTGTTCGTGCTGTTGCAGAGCACCCTCGAGCGCGGTCGCGCCCACGGCCTGGCGGTCGCCCTCGGCATTTTCGTCAGCGACGTGGCCGCGGTGTTGCTCTGCACCTTTGGCGTGGCTCGCTATCTCCAACGACCGGAGGTCGAGACCTGGCTCGCCATCGGCGGCGGTGTCCTGTTGCTCGCCATCGGTCTGCGCTACGTGGTGCGCCCGGCCATCGCCCCGGCCGCCGAGGCGCCGCCGAGCCGCACGAGCCTGGCCGGCTACTTTGCCAAGGGGTTTCTGGTCAACTTCGTCAACCCGTT